>NZ_SJXI01000011.1:0-21279 GCF_004337455.1 Parafrankia sp. BMG5.11
ACCGGAAGTGCGGCAGAGCCGTCGTCATGACACGCCCGCACCGCCTCCGCCGTTTCAAACAGCGCGTCCGCTCGGCGGGTCAGGCAGTCGTAGAACTCCTGCCGGAAGCGACACAGCCGTCCCAGAGCCTCGACGCGTCCTGGTTCGTCCTGCACACTGCCCATCACGACCTTCGGCTTGATCCGGCTTCTTTGGCGAGAGCACGATCTTCCGAAGGTCGTCCCACGTCACGAGGACACGCCGACCCGCCCCACAACACCAGCAGGTATCGCACAGCGTGACACCCGGCGGTTAAACGACAAGTTGAACGGCACCCGAGAAGCTACTCGCCCACCTCGCTCCCGACGCCTCCCGTCGCGACCGCTGAGCCCATTGAGCGTCCCGGGCGGCCAGCCCCGGTAGCACCGTTCTGGCACCCCACAAGGCCAGTCGGACACTCCCCAGCGTGGGTCACCCAGCGGGCCAGGAACCTGCCGATGGACCTCGAGGAGCACAGCCACCGGTTCCTGGTTCCTCATCCATGACCGCGACACAAAGTTCACGGCCTCATTCGATGCTACCTTTGCCGGAGCCGGTATCGACGTGGTGCGCACACCTCCGCAAGCCTCGCAGGCGAACGCGATCGCGGAACGCCGAGCGGACCCGCCCGCCGCGAATGCACCGACAGACTATCGAGCGACCGACTTCCAGTTCCTGGTCCGCGACCGGGCCGGACAGTTCACCGCCTCCTTCGACGCGGTCCTCGCCGACGCCGGCATCACCGCCGTCAAGATCCCACCCCGAACCCCGCGGGCGAACGCCTACGCGGAACGGTTCGTCCGCACGGTCCGGACCGAGCTCACCGACCGGATACCGATCTTCGGTGAGCGGCATCTGCGCACCGTCCTGGCCCAGGACCGGATCAAATACCAGCCTGTCCTCGGCGGCCTGATCAGCGAATACGAACGAGCCGCCTAAAAGCCCAAGTCAACGCCGGTGCCCGAGTGTCGGTACCCCACAGGACGTGCGTGGCACGCGGCGCGTCAGCATTCCGGCGTGCTGAGCCAGTCGACGATCGCGCGGGAGATGGCGCCGTCCGCGCGTTCGTCGTATCCCTCAAAGCACGGCATCGAGTTGGTCTCCAGGAAGAACCATTCTCCCGTCGCGTGGTCGATCTTGAAATCGACGCCCAGGAACGGCACGCCGCAGAACTCGGTGAGGCGAGCGCATCCGTCAGCGACCTCCCGCGCCGGGGTTAGCGAGCTGTAGCTGTTGACGCCGCGGACTGTTCGGTAGTCGAGTACCGGCGAGTCGATGAGCTCACCACCACGCGGCACCGCCGTCACCGCGGCATGGCCGCACACCCCCATACGTGCGTGGCCGCGCAGCTCGATGTGCGCGACACCCGACCGGCGCCACACCCGCCGCGGCCGCCGAGACGGCCCAGCCAACTCACCGACAACCGTCTCAACGACCTTCCCCGACCACCGCGCGACCGCGGCCGGACGTAGCCAGGGCAGCGGCCTCACCCGCCCGACCGCCCGTCCTTGGCGGGACCCGATGCCGGCCCGCTCGATGCCGGCCGTGGCAGCGCGGAGGACGCACCGCGGGTGTGCTGCGCGACATAGGTACCGGCAGCGATGGCCACGGCCACCGGCCACTCGACCAGCTCCGCTACCGCCAACACACCCAGCCCCACGTAGTAGACGGACTTACCCGGCGAGGGCACGCTGACCGGACCCAGCCGCCACCCGTCGCCGGCCAGCCGGCCCGGCACCTCGAACCGGGCGGTGAGGAACGGCAACCGGATCGTCGCGGCCCGCGCCGCCGGCCCCTCCACACCCTCCGACCCAGGCTTGGGCTGGTCATGATTGGTCTGGTGTGTGGCCCCTCGGCCCCTCGTGGTCGACGTGGCCGTGCTCCCGCGTCCCGCAGGCGGCGTCATGGCATCTCCTTCCCTCTGCACCCCACAGCGAATGGCAGAGCGTAACCGCGCTGCCGCTATTCGTGCACGGTCGGTGATGGGATGAGGCCGCTCCGAGCCGGATCCGCACCCGCTGAGAGACCGGCACCGACGCGTCGGGCGGACCGGTGGCCTTGCCCGTGGCCCGGGGGCGCCCGGGTGCACCGGTGCCCAGGCCGTACAGCCGCCGTTCGCGGCATACGCTCCCCATGGAACGGAAGTCGCCGTCGCGTGAAGAACGTCCTGATCGTCTGTCGACGCATGGCGACGCCCGAGGAGGACACCTAAAGTCACCGAGCATGGTGCTGTCTGACGTGACGCTTGCGATCCTGGACGACGGGCCCTTCCATGGCGGCACCTTCGTGGTCCGCCCTGGCCAGACGCTCACCTTCGGCACGTCATGGCTCAACCCGCACACGGTGGTGTACCGGCCCACCGGCGAGGTCATCGAGACCCCGGAAGGTGAGGCGGCAGTCCTACGCTGCGAGGTGATCCCACAGGCCGCCACGGCCGGCGATCGAGGGAGTGCATCCCTCGGATGATCAGGACATGAGCGTCCGCAAGATGCTCGGAGGCCGGATGCTCAGTCCTCAGGCGGGAAAGGTCCGGTCAAGATCGGCCGGTAGCGGTGGATGCAGCTCTGCCTCAGAGCCGATGTGACAGCGACGCATTTCTACCCGGCCTTCCCGATCAACGCGCCGGCTGGCTGCAACACACCCTCCGTTGCCGTTGTGGAGCGGGTGGTCACTGCTGGTCGGTGGGCTGGCCCACCGCGGAGGGATTGGATCGTTCGATAGCGGGTGCTGATTCGCCGGGCTGGGGGAACCCGGGTCCGGGCAGTGTACGAGAGGCAAAGGGCCAGCTTGTTCCCCTCGCCCGGCTGATCGCTGATGTCTGTTGTGCGAGGGTGTTGCCGGGCGGGCGGCGGGATGTCGGGCGGGCGACGACGCGAGGAGACACCGAGGACGATGCCTGCCCCCGAGCCGATCCAGACGGTCTTCGACATGCTCAGCCCCGAGAACCGCGCCAACCCGTATCCCTACTACCGTGCTGCCCGCGAGCTCGGTCCACTCGTCCCGACCCCGCTCGGCGCTCACCTGGTCACCGGACACGACGACTGCATGACGGTTCTGAGCGACCCCCGATGGGGGCACGGATACTCCGCTGGGATTAGTCCCATCCGGCCGGGGGTGGCGGCCGATGACATTCCGGGTTCCTTCATCCGGATGGACCCACCGGACCACACTCGCCTGCGCGGGCTGGTCAGCAAGGCGTTCACTCCCCGCGAGGTGGTCCGGCTACGCCCGCTTGTCGAACGGACCGCCGAGCACCTGGTGGACAGGGCCCTCGGCAGCACCGAGTTCGACCTTGTCAGTGATCTCGCCGCGGTCGTGCCCATCACGGTGATCTGTGAGTTGCTCGGCGCTCCGATTGAGGACTACCAGCGGTTCGACGCCTGGGCTCGGGCGCTGGCCAGGGGCCTCGACCCGGATGCGCTTCTCTCCGCGGATGAGCTACGCGACCGGGCGACCGCCGCGGCGGCCTTCGGTGAGTACTTTCGCGGGCTGGTCGCCGAGCGCCGCGCACGGCCCGGCCCGGACCTGATCAGCCAACTGGCCGCGATCGACGATGCCGGCGATCGCATCACCGAGACGGAGCTGCTTGACATCTGTGTGCTGCTGCTCTTCGGCGGCTACGAGACGACGGTGCACATGACCGGGAACATGGTGCTGGCACTCAACCGTCATCCCGACCAGCTCGACCTGCTTCGCGAGCGGCCTGACCTGATCCCCGCGGCCGTGGACGAGCTGCTCCGGTTCGATCCCCCGGTCCAGTTCACCAACCGGGTCGCGCTCCGGGAGCGCCGCCTGGCCGGCCGGGTCTTCGCCCGTGGTGAGGCCGTCGTCATCCTGATCGCCGGCGCCAACCGGGACCCGCGGGTGTTCCCCGACCCGGACCGGCTGGATGTGACCCGCTTCGCCGGTCCCGGGTCGGCTCCTCGCCATCTGGCGTTCGGGCTTGGCGCGCACTTCTGCCTCGGGGCACAACTCGCCCGGATGGAGCTCGAGATCGTCCTGGCGACGCTGTTGCGCCACGCGCCGGGCCTCACCGTGCTGGATCCGGCGCCGAGTTATCGCGAAACCCTGACCATCCGCGGCCTGCGAAGCCTGCGAGTCCGGTTGGAGGCTGCAGGCATCCGGCCGGATGCGAGCCCGGCGGACCAGACGGAACAGGCGGGCCGATCGGTCGGATGAGACCGAACCACCGGGCGCGGTCGGCGCCGCCCGGGCGTCGGCCGCCGCCCCGCGGAGGTCCGGAGTCCGGTTTCCCGCCGGACATGATCATTGTGGTCTACGCCCGCGTGCACAGCCCCTGTGGGGTGCCGGAACTCGGCCACCGGTGTTGACCTGATCGGCAAGGCGGAAAAAGTCGTCGCGGGGAAAACCCCTGTGAAGCGGAACCAGTATGTGCGCCTGGCCGGCGCCACGAAGTCGGTCGACCGGACGCTGGAAGCGAAGAACCGCGCCCTGGCGGGGATCAAAGGCTACGCCACCAACCTGGCAAACCCCGACCCCGACCAGGTGATCACCGCCTACAGTCGGCTGCTAAACGTTGAGAAGAGTTTCCGGACGAGCAAGTCCGACCTCGCCGCCCGACCTGTCTACCACCACACCCGCGAGTCGACCGAGGCGCACCTGACCATCGTGTTCGCCGCCCTCGCCGTCAGTCGGTGAATCGAGAACACGACCGGCTGGTCCATCAAGAAGTTCGTCACGACCGCCCGCCGCTACCGCACCATCACGATCCAGGCCGGTGACCCACCATCACCGGTGCCGACCCCCTCCCCGAAGACCTCCACACCGCCCTCGGCGCGATCCACGGCACGCACTAAATGGCCTAGGAACTGGTTTCGGAATGATCCTCGGACCGCTTTCTGGAGCAAGCGAACGGGTCACGTGTGCGGTGCGACCCCTCCGGGGACCTACGGCTGCGGTGCGTCGAGACCGGGCGAGCCCCAAACCGGGAACCAGCGCGACAGATCGGGCTCGATCGGGAGGTCGTCCGCCAGGATTGCCCTGACCTCGAGTTCCAGCGGGTTGTCGCGACGCTCATCGTCGAGTGGCGCGAACGGGTACCAGGTGCCCCGCTTGTACAGGTAGATCAACCCCAGCGGCCGGGTGTCGTCGGTGAACGCTACGACGGTGCATAGCAGCGCCGCGCCGAAGCCGGCGTCGGTCAACGCGGCGTTGACCGCATGGAGATCGGTGACCAGCCCGGCGAGATCCTCGGTCGCCGTCCGCCGGATCAACCAGACGTAGCCGTACGCGTCGGTCCGACGCTCGTACCGGCCGCCGTCGAGCGCGAGCAACCGGTCGATCTCCCCCTGCAGGCCGGCGAACGCGCCGCCCTCCGCGGGTTTGACGCATACCGATCCGACCCCGCTGGGTCGCCATTGCGACCGCACCTGCAGGGTCACGGCCGCAGCAGGCAGCGCGAACAGCCGGTCCAGGTTCGGCTGGACCGGTCGGGACCGGCCGAGCAGTACGTCGAGGATCCGCATCCGGCGACCTGCTATCTGGCCTCGCCGAGTTCGGCCGACAGCAGGGCGAGCCGCGTCAGCCGGGTGTCCAGGGGTGGGTGGGTGGAGAACAGCGAGGACAGGCTGAACCCGCCCGCCACCGCCGGCGCGAAGAAGAACGCGTTGAATGGTTCGGCTGCCCGCAGGTCGCGGGTCGGGATGCGGGACATATCGCTGCTGATCTTGGTCAGCGCGGACGCGAGCGCGGATGGCCGGCCGGTGAGCAGCGCCCCGGACCGGTCCGCGGCCAGCTCGCGGTAGCGGGAGAGTGCCCTGGTCAGCACGAACGACATTGCATAGACCATGGTCGATACGAGTACCACCACGAGAACGACGAGGGTGCCGCTGTCCTCGTCGTCGTCGTCCGCGTGGCCGAGTCCGCCGGACATTCCGGAATAGAGGCTAAATCTGGTGATCAGCCCGGCGAGCACCCCCAGGAAGGACGCAACCGTCATCACCGCCACGTCCCGGTGCGCGACATGAGACAGCTCGTGGGAAAGCACCCCTTCGAGCTCCTCGGTGTCCAGCCGCCGGAGCAACCCGGTCGTGGCACAGACAACGGCCCGCTTGGGGTTCCGGCCGGTCGCGAACGCGTTGGGCACATCGACGTCCGCGACGGCAACGGCCGGTTTGGGTGTGTCAGACAACGCGCACAGCCGGTCGACGACACCGTGCAGCTGCGGCGCCTGCTGCGGGGTGACGACCCGGCCGCCCATCGCGTACAGCGCAATCCGGTCGGAGAACCAGTACTGGGCGAACAGCAGGCCCCCGGCGATCACGATGACCAGGACCGGCGACAGACCGATACCGATCAGGACGGCCACGAAGGCAACGTAGACCAGCCCGAGCAGGAAGACGGTCACCAGCATCCGGACCGTCAGCCCGCGGTCGGCGGAGAATCGTCGCGGCGCACGCACGACCATCATCGACTCCTCAGCCTGGGATCAGACCCTCGTCGCCGAGCAGGCCGCGGACCTCGGTTAGCGTCGTGTCGGCGGCCGGGAGCACCAGATCGGACGGCGCCAGCCGGTCCGCCGGCGGCGTCGAGCCGAGTTCGCGGACACGGCCCAGCAGTGCGTCGACCGCGGCGTGGAAGGCCTCCTCGTCGTCCGACCCGATGGCTGTGACCAGCCGTTCGTCCAGGACGTTCAGTGCATCCAGTTCGCTGTCGGGAACGTCGAACTGTCCCTCGCCGAGGATGCGTATGATCATGACCTTCCCTCCAGCGGCGGAGCCTCCGGCTCGGCGCCCGGCGACGCGGTCCCGATCGCCCGCGGCGGCCCCGCGGCGGGCAGCGTGCCCTTGATCGTGGCCAGCTCGCGATCGACGTCGGTGGTCGCCGACAGGCGGTCCAGCTCGGCCTGAATGTCGTCCCTCGGCCCGGTCGCCGTCGCGTCGTCCAGTGCACCGGAGGCGAGCAGCTCGTCGATCGCACCCGCCCTGGCCTGCATCTGCTGGGTCTTGTCCTCGGCTCGCTGGATCGCCAGCCCGACGTCGCCCATCTCCTCGGAGACGCCGGCGAACGCCTCGCCGATCTTCGTCTGCGCCTCGGCCGCGGTATAGGTCGCCTTGACCGTTTCCTTGCGGGTCCGGAACGCCTCGACCTTCGCCTGCAGCCGCTGCGCAGCGAGCATCAGCCGGTCCTCCTCCGCCCGTAGCGACGCATGCTGCCGCCCGAGGTCCTCGATCTGCCCGGTCACCCCGCCGCGCCGGCTCAGCGCCTCCCTGGCGAGGTCGTCGCGGCCCGCAGCGACCGCCTGCCGGGCCTGCTCCGACAGCTTGCCGCCGGATTCCTGCAGCTGCCGCACCTGCAGCTCCAGCCGCTTGCGGCTGGTAGCGACGTCGGCGACGCCGCGGCGTACCTGCTGCAGGAGTTCGAGCTGGCGCCGGTAGGAGTAGTCGAGAACTTCCCGTGGGTCCTCCGCGCGGTCCAGGATCTTGCTGGCCTTGGTCCGGAACACCAATGCCAACCGTCGGCTCAGGCTCATCGGTGCCTCCCTCCGCCGGGTGGCCCATGGTGGGCATTCCCCGGGCGCCGCCGGCAACCCGGGAGCGGGTCCATCTGTTTCCGCACCGGCGTCGTCCCCGCCCGCGCGGGGGTTCTCCCAACACTCATTAGGAGACATGACCATGTCAACGTCGCGCCGGGTAGCTTATTAGCGGTGACAGTCGTTTTCAATAAGGTCGCGGGGTGACGGCGGCCGGGTAGCCCGGGGGGATCTCACCCCCGGGCTACCCGACCGGCGGTCGGACACTCCCTCCTCGTCCCGTCACTGGTCATCCAGCTGGTCGGGGTCGACCGGGGTGGGCAGCGAGGCGGGCAAGCAGCTTCTCCGGGGCTGTTCACTCCCACAACGCATCCCGTTCAGACGTCTTGGCCGGATCACACCCACGGGTGTGGGGAGGACTGGTGCCCACGCCGCCAGACCTCCCGCTCGAAGCCGTCACTCGGCCGCGAATGACGATCTTTGCCTGCGCGAAACCCCAGTTCGGCCCCGACGCAACCCCGCGAACGTCCTGCGTTCAGCCGTAGACGGAGGAACGGGGTGATTTGGATAGGGGGAGCTTGGGTAGGTACCTGAAAGGCCCTCGGATTCAGTAGGGAGCCAGCCGCTGGAGGGCGCTTGCCGGAAGGTCTCGTCCTATGACCAAGTGTGACTATCTAGCATGTAATCGAACCGAAGGGGTCACGACGGTCGAGACCGCGCTCGGGCCTACCGATCTATGCCCCTCGTGTCGGCGGGTAGCCCTGGAGCTCTTCGCGGAGCTTGCGGCGGCGATGCCGTTCAAGAACGATGACGAAATTGACCACCTGGTCGAACAAGTGTACGAACGGCTGGCGATGGAAGGCGTGGTCGAGGTGTCCGTCACCCCGGGCGGGACCCTGGTCTTTGTCCACTAAGCTGGCCGGGCTCTGTTGCGTTGGCGAAGTCCGCCCTCGCGGCTGTCGATCGTTCATGATCGAGTGATGCGTCGACGTCGTGTCTGTCCATCGGCTCCGAGGTCGGAGTTCGCGGGGTTCCGGTTCCCGCCGGAGGTGATCGTGCTGGCGGTGCGGTGGTACCTGCGGTTCGCGCTGTCGTACCGGGACGTCGAGGAGCTGCTCGCCGGAGGCCTCGACGTCGACGTTCTCGCCAGTACTCGGCGTGACCGGGTGGCTGCCCGGCGGTTCTTCGCCCGGGCGCTGGCGTACGGACGTCGGCCGGTCGAGGTCACCACGGACAAGGCCCGGTCTACCCACGGCTCCTTGACGGGCTGCTGCCCGAGTCCTGCCACGTCGACGCCGCCCGAGAGAACAACTGGACCGAGGCCGACCTGTGGGGCTCCGCAATCCGGGTTTCGGCCTGTGAGCTGGCCTGTTTCGGTTGAGGGGTCGTCGGTGGGAGTCCCCATCGGTGGGAGTCCCCAGGGGTTCGGTCGCTACCGGTGCGCGGGACGAAGGCCAGCGGAGGAGCGCCGGACGCCCGAATCTGCCGCTTCCCCTTCACATTCACACGCCGCGATCATGGCCTGTGCGGACGTGCCGTCGACACAACGACAGCTGCGCGGGTCGGTATCCGACCCGCGCAGCTGTTCAGTGCATCTAACGATCAATGCTGGGCGCCCGAGACGCAGACGTCTGCGGGTGCGCGTCAGACCGGGCGGACGTGCTCCGCCTGCGGGCCCTTCTGGCCCTGCGTGACGTCGAACTCCACGCGCTGGTTCTCGTCCAGGCTACGGAAGCCCGCGCTGTCGATCGCCGAGTAGTGAACGAAAACGTCCGGGCCGCCGCCGTCCTGCGCGATGAACCCGAAGCCCTTTTCGCCGTTGAACCACTTAACAGTGCCCTGAGCCATGTGCTTCTCCTCCGTGGGAGCCGAACCGGGGCCGCCTGGTGCGGCCGGGGTGCCGCAGCGTGATCGCCCCCACTGTCGAACTGGTCGGAATGCAACAAACGCCCGCTGTCGGAATCTGCGGGCGTCCATACGTTCGAGGAACCTACAACTGCAACAGGACTAACCTACCACTCATCACGCCAACCCGTTGCCTGCCGTCGGGAGGCCTGCCGCAGCGGAAGTCACGGGGTTGGGAACAGAACCAGACGCTGGGAACCGACGTCAAAGGCGCACGAGGCACCGGCGGAGCGGGAAGCGGTGTCCAGACGGGGTCTGTCGCCGCGGTCCTGGTTGTCCACGGCTCGCTGGTCGAGCTGCGGATCAGTCTACCAGCGCCGGTGTCGCTCGTCGCCGCAAGCATCCCCGACGTTCTGCTGCTGGGGCGGCGGGATCACCGCTGGCACGCTACCGAAGGTCGACGCAGGGCTGCGGGGAAAGAATCGGACCGCGCGGGAGGGGCTGCTACCACCGAGGCCCTGAGACGGCATAGATCGTCGGGCTGCCCTCCATCTGAGCCATCGATTATCGAACGTAACTCGGGCCCCTCAATGTCATGTGGGCATCGATATGTATATCTGTTGCATCGCCAGCTAGTGTCCTGGACCTGAGTTCGCTGATTAAGTACGGCTGGGTCCGTGGCGAGGACGGGGCGGCCGATGGCCAACCTGGTGCTGGCGGAGGAGGAGCGGGCGACGCTGACCCGCTGGATCCGGCGGGCGAAGTCGTCGCAGGCTCTGGCCTTACGATGCAAGATCGTGCTTTCGTGCGCTGGTGGCGCGTCGAGTGGGCAAGGCCGGTCGGAAACGGCACGTCGACGCATTTCTCGCTCATGCCCAGTAACCGGGATCTTGTCATGGCCAGCGGCACCAGGCTGACGCTGACAGCGCGCATCCTACGGTTTCCGGGCGACTCCGCCGTACATGTACACGTGGGCGTTGTCCAGTGCAGCCGCCTCGTCGTCGGGATGCCAGTGGTGGACGAGCGCGACGCCGGGGTCGAGGAGTTCCATCCCGTGGAAGAAACGCTCCACCGTGCTTTTGTCGCGCGCGATCAGCGGAATTCCGTTGGCCCTGTACGCGGCCTCGCCAGCGTGAACTTCCTCGGGTGCGCTGTCGGCGGTAGTGGTGGAAAGCGCCAGGACACTGCCCGCCGGGAGCGGACGCATGATCCGGTTGATGAGGTCCTGCGCGACCGTGTCATCGGCGATGAAGTGCACGATCGCGATCAGACTGGCCGCCACGGGCTGGCTCAGGTCGAGGGTTTCCCGCAGCTGCTCGGACTCCAGGATCCCTTCTGGGTTGTGGAGGTCGGCATCGAGATAGGCGGTCCGCCCCTCGGGGGCGCTGGTGAGCAGGGCCCGCGCGTGGACCAACACTATGGGATCGTTATCGACGTAGACGATCCGCGATTCCGGCGCGACCTTCTGGGTGACCTCGTGCAGGTTCGGCGCGGTCGGCAGCGCGGTACCGATGTCCAGGAACTGGCGGATACCGTGCTTCGCGGCCAGGACGCGGGCCCTCCTGACCCGACACGCCGCCGTTTATCAGTCTTTGTGAAACGGGGTGTGAATAGGCTGGTGAATGTACAGCTCGCGTCGCCGGTGGCTCACCCCTGCGTGGGTCGGTGCCGGCAGACAGTAGTGGGCGGGCTGGCCGTGTTCGGCGTGGAGCCGCGCGGCGTTGTAGACCCGTGGGAACTTCCAGAGCATGCGCAGGAAGTTCGTCTGACCGTGGGTGAGATGCCCGGCGACGATACGTGCGGTAGCGGCCAGTGCCTTGACGCCGAGATGCTTGCGGTTCAGTACGGCCTGGGTCGCGACGAGTTCTCGGTAGAACTCGTCGAGGGGAAGGCTGGTCGGGGTGACCGCGTGCTGGATGTCGAACAGGCGGTAGTCCAGCGTGGTCAGTTTCTGGGACTGGGTGTGCCAGATCTCGGTGCCGGGGTAGGGCGTCATGACGGTCAGGTGGACGATTTCCGGTACGGACAGGGCCCATTGTCGGACCAGCCGGAACTGGTCACGGCTCCAGGCGGGGTCGGCGATTAGGTTCACCGCCACGGTGATGCCGATCTTGCGGGCGAGTTCGAGGGCCTTGATGTTCTCGTCGGGGGAGATGCGCTTGTGGAACAGGTCGAGTCCCTCGGCGTCGAGGGCCTCCATGCCGAGGAACATGTAGGTCAGGCCAAGCCGGCGCCAGCGTTGGAAGACCTCGGGATGGCGCAGCAGGACGTCCGCGCGGGTCTCCAGGTAGTAGCGCTTGCGGATGCCGCGGCGTTCGATTTGGTCGGCGATGGCGTTGCCGTGGTCGGGCTTGATGAAGGCCACGTCGTCGACGAGGAAGACGTTGGGCTCGCGGATGGAGGCGAGCTCGTGTCCGGCCGCGTCCGCCGACATCCGCCGGTAGCTGCGCCCGTAGAACGTCCAGGCACTGCAGAACGAGCAGTCCCAGGGGCAGCCGCGGGTGAACTCCACCGATGCACACGGGTCGAGCTCGCCGATGAAGTACCGGTTGCGGCGGGCGAGCAGGTAACGGGCCGGTAGCGGCTCGTCGAGGGTGGGCAGCATGGTCGGTGGGGGCCCGGACCCGGCGCGGGTGACGGCTCCCGGGACCTCGGTGAGGCTGTCCCAGTCGGCTTCGAGGATCCGGGGAGCGACGACCTCGCCCTCTCCCCGGGCCACCGCGTCGATTGCTTCGTCGCAGTTCTCGAGGAGGTGCTGGGCGATGAACGAGACGCTGTGACCACCGGCGATCACCAAACATCCTGGTCGGGTGATTTTAGCCTGTTTCGCGAGCATGATGACTTCTGGGACGTTGGCCAGATAATTCAGGCCGAACATCACGGTATGCGGCCGGAAATCCGCCAGCGCTCGGGTGTAGTCCCGTATGTCGGCGGTCTGCAGATCGATCAGGCGGACCTCGTGCCCGGCCACGAGCAGCGATGCGGCCACGCGTTCAAGACCCAGAGGCTCGAGTCGCAGAAAGATCTCCGAATACATCAACGCACTGGGATGGACCAGCAGCACACGCATGGCATCGCCTCGTTCCGTTGGCCGTGTCTCCGGATTACCCCGGAGCCCGTCCACATACCGCTGTTGCGCGATCGGACGCGGTCCGTGGGGTGGTGAATCCCCCCGGAGTGTCCGGAGACTCATGACACACCGGGGCGGTTCAACACGATCGTCTACCAGACCAGTGGGATCAAGGATCGCCTCGCCGGACGGCCCTCATGGCCGACGGCGTTCACAGGCAACGTCTCGGCTGGCTCCTTGCCCTATCCGCGGAGCAGATCCGCCATGCCAGTGCATTTTATGCGAGCCGATGTCACGGTCACCTCGATCGTGAAGCTGCTCGGGCCCTACCTGCTGCAGCACCCTGCCCGCCCACGTACGGGAGTGTCGCAACAGCTCCCGCTCCGAGCAGCGTCGCGACCCTCGTCAGGGTTTGCGGCCGATTCCTCCACCGATCAGATTCTCGGTGGTGGAGCCGAGGCGGATCAGATCATGACAGTGTGCGCGAGGGCATCGCCGAACACCGCGACGCTCTTGATCGCAGTGTTGGCGATGCTGGCGCCACCCACATCCTGAACAACCTGCCCGGAGGAGCACCGGCTGGCACCAGCGGCAGTAGGTGCGGGCAGCAACCGGAACCAGACGATCGCGGGGATCGTCTTCAGACTGTGGCGCTCCTAATGGTTCATGACTATTCCCGGACTCGTCTGCGCCCTGATCCTGCTTGCCGCCGTCGACCGCTTCACCGCGTGGGCAACCACCCGCAGCTGGCTTCCGTGGCAACGACGGCCTGGAGGCCGCAGTGTGTCCACGATCGCGCTCGACGAACTGGAAGCCAGCTTCTACGCCGGCAAGCGGCACCAGATCGAGCAGCGCCGCACCGAAGAGATCCTCCGCGACGACGACTCCGAGAGCGCTCCTCCTCACAAGCACCTCGAGCCCGGTCAGGCGATCGTCCGCCTACCCGTTGTGGCGGCGCCAGCTGCCTCGCCCACAAAGCCCGGTGTCCGGGAGGCCGACTGATGGGTGCATTGCTTCCGTAGCCGAACCGCTGACCAGACCGACGTCCTCGCAGTTCGCGGTTTCGAGGTTCGATGTCGCCCCTGCCCGTAACGACCGTTGCGGTCTGCGGCGGCGGGCGCGATGTGGTGTGCACAGCCAACCATGGAGGAGAGGCTGATCGGAACCATCCGGCGCCCGGTCGAGCTCCTGACCGCGATGGTCGACCGGGCACACCGGCTCCGGGCAGCCCGCCACCCGTGATCGGGCTGGCTCCCCGGCGCCGGCGTCCTCCTGGCGGAGTAGTGGTCCTGCCCGCGGCACGAACCGGCCCTCAGGTCCGCCGGTCAGTGCTCAGGGGTCGGCGCGGGTCGCAGGGCGGCGGGAACCGCGACCCACAGCGTCGCGAACAGCATCAGTGTGAGCACTCCGGCGATGATGCCGACGGTGAAATTCTTGGTCACGTCGAAGATGAGAACCGCGACGCCGGACACAGCCACCGAGAACACCGCCAGGCCTGCCTGCGCCAGCCGGTTCGCCACGACGACGAGGGTTTCCTTCTCCCTTTTGCGGAACATCGCCCGGTGCAGGCTCACCGGCGTGATCAGCAGGCCGGTGGCCAGGATGGACAGTGCCACCACCGCGAGGTAGAGCCACTCTTGATTATTGCTTAGCGTGGCGAACCTGTTCTGGAACGGTAACGCAAGCAGGAACGCGGTGAGCAGCTGCACCCCGGTTTGCGCGACCCGCAACTCCTGAAGGATCTCCGCCCAGTTCCGGTTGAGGCGCTCCTGCGCCGACTCGCGCTCCTCTCGGCCGTGGCCCTCTCGACCGCGGTCCTCCTCGTCAACCCCGTCCTGATGGTCCTGTTTGACCGTCGTCCCCGCAATCTCGCCCATGATCTTCCAGCTACCCGATTCGGCCGCATTGATACCGCTCAGGCGGCCGCGGGCAGAGACGAGCGGCCCTCCGTCGCGATCAGCCGTCATGATCGGCACCGGTATGATCGGTGTCGTCACCGCTCGCTACGGGTGCAGGATGACCTTCACGACGCCGTCCTGCCTACACGGGCACCCCGCCCACCCGGGTTGCGGCCAACTCCCGCCGACAAGCGGTGCCCGCTCTCAGGATCTGGCGCCGATCTTGTGGAGTTTCCGGCTCCACCGCAGACGGGCAGCGCCTCGACCATCACTCGATCATGCCGGCTGCCCCACCCCACCGGACGCAACAGAGCCCTTCTGCTCACCCACTATGCGATACGCGTGCTCATGGCCGAGGCCGCGAGGCGGAGTCGATCCGGACCAGCTCTCCTTCTTGACGAAGCCTGAACGTCGTCCGCCGCCAGGTCACCGGGCAGGCGGTTTTTCCCCACGTCCGTTGTCTACCGGAAACGGGATCATTCGGACCCGATTGCGGCCGCCGTCTTTGGCCCGATATAGCGCGACATCGGCGATTTCGACGAACACTGCCATGTCGTCGTCGGGAGCGGGGATGGTCGCGGTTACGCCGATACTCACGGTGATGATGCGCTCTACCGCCAGAGGGTGTGGTTCGGCCAGTTCCTCGACGGCGGAGCAGAGGCGTCGGGTCAGCCGAGCGGCGGTATCCGAGTCGGTGTCGGGCATCACGACGGTGAACTCTTCCCCCCCATAGCGGGCGGTCAGAAAGGTGTCACCGACATTCTCGGCCAGGCATGCGGCGACCCGCTGGAGGCATCGGTCACCTGCGGCGTGTCCGAAGTGGTCGTTGTAGAGTTTGAAGTGGTCGATGTCGACCATCGCCAGCGCGATGGGTGCCGCGTGTTCCTGGGCCCGGCGCCATTCGATGTCCAGGGCCTCTTCGAGGCGTCGCCGGTTGGCCAGCCCTGTCAGCGGATCGGTGACCGAGAGCTGTTCCAGCTGGTGGTTCGCGGCGGCGAGTCGTTCGTTGGTAGCGGCGAGCTGCCCGGTTCGTTCGGTGACCTTGCGTTCCAGCGACGCGTAGACCATGGCGTTGTCGAGCGAGACCGCGAGCTGTCCGGCGATGAGCATGATTCCTTCGAGGCGTTCGGTGGAGAACGCGCCACGGATCAGTCTGTTCTCTAGTAGCAGCATCGCCTGCAGATGGCCCCGGATCATGATGGGTATGGCGAGCAGCGAGCAGCGGTCGAAGTCGAGGAGATAGGGGTCGCGGCGGAACCGGTCGTCGCGGGTGGCGTTGGCGACGACCACAGGTTCGTGGGTGCGCTCGGCATATCGGATGACCGAGGCGGGCAACAGACGCCGCCGGCTGGCCTCCCGGAGCGAGACGGTGCCACCGGCACCGGTCGGCACCAACCACCCGGCTTGTTCCTGCCTACGCAACAGCAGGTGGACGCCGGTGGCACCGGTCATCTCCGACAGGATCCCCACGACCCTTGCCCGGAGGCCCTCGATGCTGGTCTCCGAGCTGAGTGCCTGGGATGCCGCGACGACGCCGAGCAGATCGACGGTGCCGGTCGCGACGGTCGAGCGTCGCGTGGATGGCGCCGCCGGTGGATGAACGACCGGTTCGCAGGCGGGTTCGGTTCGTAGCGTCGGGTGGGCCCAGTCGAGTTGGCTGACCTTCGCGGTCGCGCCCCAGTCCAGGTACTGGCGCCGGGCGGCTGCCAGGAGCGTGTGGCCGGCTTCATCCATGCCGTGGGCCAGGTAGAAGCGTGCAGCGCGTTCCAGGATCAGCGCCCGGTGCCACGGGCGCGCCCGTACGGAAGCCTCTCTCTGCGCCATGTCAAACGTGTACGCCGCCTCGCGGAAGTCTCCGACAGCCCACGCCCGCTCCGCCTCCATCATGCGTAACAGGTGCAGGAAGTTGGCCGGCGCGTCAGCCGCACGTGCGGCCAGCCACTCGACCAGCTCGTCGAGCTCGGCGAGCTCTGTGTCACGCCGATCCGCTCCTGCCGCACGAACCTGTGCCGCCATGCCCAGGGCAAGCAGCACCCGCGCCACCGCCATCGCATAGTTCGCTCCGACCATTGGCCTAAAGGGCATCACCGCTGCCGCATGCCGGGTCAGATCGACCGGATGACCGAGAACGGCTGCGGCGAGCGCCCGGGCCACATGCAGGTTGGCGACGGCGAACGGGTCCGCGGCCAGCATGCTCAGCTCGGCTGCCTCGTCGGCCGCCGATTCGACGGACTCGCCTCGCATCACTTGTACCAGTCGGCGAAATATCCGAAATATCGTCTCGGCATGTCCATTGCCGGTGCGGGCTGCGGACGCCAGTGCCTCGTCGACCTCAGCGGCGAAGACATCAAGAGACGGCGCGCAGTCCAACAGGTCGTACAACAGTGCGTAGTGGGCCCAGCATGCGTTCTGGAGATCACCGCTCAGGACAAGTCCCTCCAGCGCGCGACGGCCCTCGGACAGATTGTCCTCGAGGGGCGCGAACCAGTGGCCGGTAGTGATCACATATACGAACTGCGCCTGCCACACGTCAGGCTCATAGCCGAGCGCCTGACCGACCGCCAGGATCCGCCGCAGGATGCGGTGCCCGGTGCGGTAGTCGCCCCTGCGGACGATGGTCACGATCGCGATGTGGCCGGCCGGGCCGAGCAGAGCGCGATCCGGGCCGTGCCATGCCCAGACCTCCAGCGTCTTGATGGTCAGCCAGGCCATCATCGCCTGGTCACAGAAGAAGGCCGCGGGCATGAGCCGGTTGACGAGCTTGATGGTGCTGAGCCGGGACTGGTCCGTGATGCCCGGTCGGTGCAGGTCGTCGGACTCGCTGGTCGTGTCGATCCATCGGTAGAGCGCGTCGAGTCCGCGGTCGATCTCCGCATCGAGATCGTTCTCGTCCGGGACGGATATGCCGAGGTGCCGCAGCTGGTCGAGGCCGAGCCGCATCGCCTCGCCACCGCGTCCCCGGTTGGTGAGACTGCTGACCTGCACCACTGTGGCGGCCGTGAGTTGAACCGGGTGGGTGCACAACCGGCCGATGGTCTGGTACGTGTCGTCCGCCTCCTCCAGCCTGCCGAGGCTGTACAAGGCGGCGTGCCGGTCGGTATGGACTGCGATCAACTGGTCGGTGTCAGTCGGATCGATGACCTCGACCGCCGCGGTCAGGAGCCGCTCGACCAGTGAGTAATTGCTCAGCAGTTTCGCTTCCTCAGCGGCGTGCCGGAAGAGTCCGGCCACCCGCTTCCGTTCCTCGGTGCCATGCACAGCATCAACTACGGGCAGGTACTGCTCCGCCGCCACGGCGAAGAACTCGGGCCGCTCGACCAGGCGCCGTGCCAGACGCAACCGCCTCGCGTCCTGGTCCTGCGCGGCGCGGCCGCCCAGCACGGACTCCCGTGTCCGATCGTGGTGAAACCGCACGCTCTGCCGGCCGTCGGACTCCAGTACCAGTAGGCCATCGCCGAACGCGGGGGCGAGCCGCCGCTCGACCTCGTCCGCCGGCAGCCCAGTCGCGGCAGCTAGGAGGTCCAGCTCCACCTGGCCCGCCAGGCAGGCCATCACCGCGAGCACCTCCGCGGTGGCCGGCGGCAGCGCGGCCACCCGCGCGGCCAGCAGCTCGGCCACATCCACTCGGTCGAGCCGGCGGCGCAGCGCCTCCCAGTCCCATCGCCACCCACCCCCGCCGAGGGTCAGTACCCTGTCGTGGCGCAGCGCGTTGAGTAGCTCCACGATGTCGTACGGATTTCCCCGGGCGGATGGCGCAATCATCTGCGCCAGCTCGGTGGCGGGCGGCGGGGACAGGTGCAGCAGGTCAGCCACCAAGGCCGCCTGCCCTGCTGGCGGCAGGCTACCCAACCGCAGGTGGTGGGGCCCGACTGCCTGGTGACGCCAGCGGGCGAGCATCGGCGTCAGTGGATGGGCGGCGTCGATCTCACTTTCCCGGTACGCGCCGACCAGCAGCAGTCCCGCGATCTGTTCCTCACCGGCGAACACCAGGTCGACGAAGTCCAGCGGCGTCCGCCCGGCCCACTGCAGGTCGTCGACGAAGAACACCACTGGTCGCTTCCGGGAGGAAACGGCACGTAGTGCCTCGACTGCGACACGTGGCGCTCGTACCTGTGCGGTCATCGGATCGCCTGGCTCTGGGCGAACCTTCAGCAGCACCGCCAGTTCCGGCACGGTGGCGGCAGCCAGGCCGGCGTTGGGTCCCAACGCCCGCAACATCCGGTCCCGCACCTCGGCCAGGTAGTCGTCCGGCTCGGCCAGCAGCAGCCGACCCAGCGCACGCAGCGCCTGCCGGACCCCGTCGTACTCCTGGTCACGGCGATACTGGTCGAATTTGCCGGCCACGAACCAGCCGTCGACGCCGGCCGCTATCGGCCGCAGCTCACTGACCAGGGATGTCTTACCCACGCCCGGTGCGCCGCCGACGAGGACCCCGTGAGAGCGTCCGGTCACGGCCTCGGCGAACGCCGCGTCCAGCTCGTCGACCTCCCGGTCGCGCCCGGACAGCCGGGATGGCATCAGCGGACGCGTCAGAAAATCATGCTCGCCAGGATGCACCGCCGCCGCGCCGCGTCGTACCAGGGTGAGATCGTGCACCAACCCGTCGGCGCTCTGGTAGCGGTCGTCGGGTTCCTTCTCCAACAGGTGCGTGATGATGTTCGACAGCCCGGCCGGTACCGACGGATTCACCGCCACAGGCGAGCGTGGGATCCGAGCGAGATGGTCATGAATGATCCGAACTGGGTTGTCCGTGCCGAACGGCGGCGCGCCGGTAGCCAGCTCGTACAGGGTGGCCCCGAGCGCGTACAGGTCGGCTCGCTGGTCGACCGGGCGACCGGTCCGCCCGGTCTGCTCCGGCGCCAGGTACGGCACCGTCCCGACAGTTGCCCCGTGGTACGTGAACTCCGGCCGGACCGACGAAAGAGCTGTGGCAAGCGCGAAGTCGATCAGGCAGGGAACTCCCAAGTCCTTGCTCACCACGATGTTCGCCGGGCAGATGTCCCGGTGCACCACACCCCGGTGATGCATCCCAGCGACGGCCCGCGCCAGCGATTCGGCGAGATCGACCAGCTCGGCCGGATCCAGTGGAGTCGTCCACTCGGACAGCGCCGTGCCATCGACATCGACCAGCAGGATCGATCCCGCGCACTCCACGGCCCCAGCAGCGAGGTGTGCGACCCCCTGGACTCCCGACAGCCGCCCAAGGATCTCGACCTCATGCCGCAACCGCCGCTGCGCGTCTGGTCCCAGCGGTTCCTTTCGGATCACACATCCAGTCGGAAACACCAGCCGAGTGATCCGGGTCTGCTCCGTCGTATGAAGCAGCTCCGGTCGCACCACCGTCACCGGCAAATCCCGGCTCGGGGTCACCCGCTGGGAGACCATCTGGACACCCCCACACCGTGCCGCGGACAGCTTATCTCCCCAGCCTGCCCGAGTCGGGGCGGAAGCAACGAGGGCCCGGACCGCTGACGACCAGACCCTCACCACCCAGGTCACCGCCGTCCACGCGGCATCCCGGGCACCTACGGCGCGCCCACGCATGCGCGCCGACCTGGCCGCCGCCGGGGTGCGGACCAGCCGTAAACGCGTCGCCCGGCTGATGGGACAGGCAGGCGACGCAAGGGGTTCACCGCCCTCGACGGATCAGCCTCACCCGCCGAGACCGTGCCGCCCGCCTCCCACCAGACCTGGTCGGACGCGGCTTCGCCGCCCCAGCCTCGAGCCAGGTCTGGACAGCGGACGTCACCCAGAGGGACCGTTCAGCGGGGCTGCATCTCGGGTCGGGAGTCTCCGCTCTCGAGTACTGCTGGGCCTTGACAGTCCGGTCGTTCGTCTCCTCATGGCCGATTCCGCGAGGGCCACATGGCCTGTGCTGGCCCTGCTCAGTGGCCGGCTCCCTGTCCCGGCCGGTTGTGTGGCGGCCGGGTGGCTACTGGTTGGTCAACTTGTCGGCGATCTGGTCGATGAGGCCCTGTTCGATGATCGGCGGCGGGACGTCCTGGATGTTGGTGACGTCGAGCTCGACGGCCACCTGGCCGACGTAGAAATAGATCGTGTCGAAGACGTAACCGTAGGTGCCGTATTCGTCCGTGATGCCCATCGAGGTGCGGACCAGCGCGGTGGCCCCCGCGGCGGGGACGGTGTCTCGACCGCGACGATCTCGTAGGTGAAGCCGTTCTCGTCCTCGCCCGCCAGCTGGTCCTCTGTCGCTGTTCTCGTCGCCAGCGCCGCCCGAGCTCTCGAAGCCCGCGGTCTCCTCGCCCGCCGTGAGCACATAGTCCCCCGCGCGCAGGATCCTCGCCGGCGCGACGGTGGCCTGCGTGGGCGGGGCCGCCGGCCCGGTCGTCCCCGGCCCGGTCGCCCCCGACCCTGCCGCCGCGGGCGGCGGCGCTGCGGGGTCGACTCCGTCTCGGAGCCCCCTTCAGGGCGTGGATGTGAGAGGAATCCACCAGCGCCCGGTGCAAGTCGAGTAGCCCGTCGGCGTCGCACTCGGCGAGCAGCTGCTCGCGCAGCTCCGGCCAGGCCCCGGCCTGCACCCAGTCCTGCAGGCGGCGCCAGCAGGTCACCCCCGACACCCCGAACAGCGTGCTCGGCAGCTCCCGCCAGGGCACGTAGTTACGCAGCACCCATAGGATTCCCGTCAGCGCCGCCCGGTCGTCGAGCGGCAATCGGCCTGGGTAGCGGAACCGCCGTTCCCGAGCCGGGATCAGCAGCGTCAGCCGCGTCCACACCTCCGCGCTCACCACCAGGACAAGTCTTTTTCGAACGCGACACCGTCCTGAGCGCCGATCGCAAGGAAGGCGTACAACGCTAACTCTCAAATACTGACTCAATCAAAGACCTTACTGTCAGGGTACCTCCCGGCCGCGGGGGTCGAGGACGCAGGTAAAAGAGGACTGGAATGCCCAGCGGGGGCCTGCTCGGCCCGCCAGTACTGACGATTAATGTGTGGT
>NZ_SJXI01000104.1:0-22306 GCF_004337455.1 Parafrankia sp. BMG5.11
CCCCACCTGAGACACGCTCTTAACCGCAGCGGCGTGCGGCGGTTTGGGACCTCCCCCTGCAGGGCGATCCCGGAGGGCCAACCTCCATCTCCAGTGCAACACCGCTCTCAGGCGCTCCGTCTCCTACACCGGAACCTCCCTCAGCGTTCGTGGCACACCATCGTCGGAGTAGCGCTCGAACGGGACGGCCGGGTACTTTCTGGCCATCCACCGGTCGAACACATAGTGCCCGAAAATGTTAGCCAAAAGGGGCGACAGCGGACCGCCTTGTGCGCATCCACTCGTCCGCTCCACGGTGACCCCGTCGGCCCTGACCAGCGGGGCCGCAATCCACCGCTCCACATACAGGCCGATCCAGCGGGTCTCCGGATCCAGGTAGGTGTTCACCGCTGCCATCAGCTTGTCCCACGGAATGCTGTCGAAGTACCCCCGGATATCCAGATCGATAGCCCAGGAATATTTCCACGAGCGTTGCCTCGCCGCGGCGACCGCGCCCAACGCCGACCGGCCTGGCCGGTAGCCGTACGAGTCCGGGTGGAACCCCGGCTCCGTCCTCGGCCCCAGCACCAGCGCGGCCACCGTCTGGGCGACCCGGTCCGCCACGGTCGGCACCGCCAGCGTCCGCTGGCCGCCTTCCGGCTTCGGTATCACCACCTCGCGCAGCGGCGGCGGGAAGTAGGTGCCCGACGACATCCGGTTCCACGTCTTGTAGAGGTTGCCTTTCAGCCTCTCCTCGAACATGGCCACCGTCACGCCGTCGACTCCCGCCACTCCCCTGTTGTCCCGCACCTTCTCTAACGCCTCCACAAACAGACGCCTGTCAATGTCAAACGGCTTCGGCTGTGACACGCCGACCGGCTCCTCCCGCATCCACGGTTGACCGACAGTACTGTCACCGGACAGCCCGCCCCCTTCGCTCCACCCCCATTACAGAGGCTTCACCACTACTACGAGGCGGTCCGCCCCTTCGTCTCCCCATTCGGTACTCGCCCCTCACGGTTTCCGCCGCTTGGGGTTTCCCTCACCCAGCCAGGCAAGCCCGGTCGGACCGCGGAGGCGTAAGGTTCCCACGTTCCCCACAGGAGCCAGGATCGGACTCGCGCCACCTACATGCCGAACGCCGCCCGGGCAGTAAACGGGTATCCCCCGGACTCATCCCGAAGCCTTGATCACGACCTCGGTTCTGACGTTGTCCATATTCTTTCGACACTTCGACAGTGGTTCGCTCTCGCTCGCCTTCCCGACCCGCACCTGACCCGGTCCTCCCCGGGCCTTTTCCGTCACGCTCACGACCCCGCCCGTTGAGACGACGCCGCTGACGGTGGTTTGCGGCCACCCCCCGCATGGCGGCCACGGAGGGCCATACCTCCATCTCCCATGGAGCACCGCTCCAGAAGATCCCTGTCTATCTCAAGATCAGAGTCTCCCTTCACGCTCGTGGCGCAAGATCAACGAATATCGCAACGCCTGACCACTTGCGCGGAAGATCCTGTCAACCGCAAAAGACCAGATCACAGGCAGAATCGGGGTTCTGGAGCCCCACAGGCGCCGGCGGTGTAGCTGATCCCGGGGTCGGCGGTGGCGAGCTGGGTGCCGGCGCGGGTCACGGAGAGGGTGAGCACGCCGGTGGTCTGGCTCGCGCCGCCACGATGCCTACGGCCAGGCAGGCTGCGATGACAGCGAGAATGAGAGCGATCTTTTTCATGGCATCCCCTTCAGTAGCCGGTTCCAGCACGCTGGACGCCGATGTGTTCCACCCATTCGCCGCTGTCCCGTGCGCCCCAGAAGCCCATGCGGACGTCCGCCCCGGAGACACCCCAGGGCAGGCCGTGCTCGAGTAGTCGGAGGCCGAACCGGCCCTCGGAGTCGGGCCCAGCCGGCCAGCCGGCCGAGCACAGTTCCCGCGGGTACAGGCACGGGTTCGTGGTGAAGAACCGGCGGTGCTCGAGCCAGGCGTTGCCGTCCTCGTCGGTCTGCTCGACGTAGTCGTCGGGGTGCTGCTCGACGATCCCGCCGGCGGCCCGCTCGGCGTCGTTCCATGGCTGTCGGCGGAGTGCGAGTTGGGCGAGGTGGGGCCGGCTGGTGAGCACATCGGCCATGGCGCCTAGGTCGACGGGCTGATGGAAGATGAAGTCGTCTTCGACGTGGAAGACGAAGTCGTCTTCGACGTAGAAGGCGAAGTCGAGGGCCCGGTTAATGCTGAGGACGCTCCAGGCCCAGCTGATGGCGCCACCGAAACCGCGCCGCGGGCCGATACCCAGCTGGACGAACTGCGGGTACCGCTTGGCGAGCTGGGCTCGGTGGTCATCGTCGCCAGAGTCGTCGTGCATGAACCATTCCGTGATGGGTCCACCGAGGTGCCAGCTGGCCGACTGCACGGCGCGGTCAAGGTGCTCGTCTCGACCGTCGGTCATGACGAGCACAGCGATGCTCATGGGGACGGCGCCTCCTCAGTCCTGTCGAGGTTGCACGTCCCCGCATCCGCCCGTAGTACGCAAGAGCCCCCGCCTCATGCTCGGCCGGGAGAACCGTCCGGGAACCAGGCATGGCTGCCCGGTTCGACCACCAGTGGTGGGCAGCGGACCCGACCCCCAAGGGCCGGCAGGACTGAGCAAGCGCCGTCCCCGCTCACGGCACAGGTAGTCCGTTCGCCTGGGCGATGGCGTGTGGGGTGTCAGAACTCGGCACCGGTGGTGGCCTGGGGTTTTAGGTGGCTCGTTCGTATTCGTTGATCAGGCCGCCGAGGACAGGCTGGCGCTTGATCCGTTCCCTGGCCAGGTCGGCGACGGGGTGGTCGGGCCGTGGTGGTTGAAGGTCGCGGCCGCGGTGGGGTCGTCGTCCGTTGTAGTGCCGTGCGTACGCGGTCAGGACCGTGCGCAGGTGCCACTCGCCGAAGATCGGCATCCGGTCGGTGACCTCGGTCCGGACCATGTGGACGAACCGTTCCGCGTAGGCGTTCGCCCGCGGGGTTCGGGGTGGGATCTTGACGGCGGTGATGCCGGCGTCGGCGAGGACCGCGTCGAACGACGCGGTGAACTGCCCGGCCCGGTCGCGGACCAGGAACTGGAAGTCGGCCGTCCGGTCGCCGAGGTCCATGAGGAGGTTCCGGGCTTGTTGGGTGGTCCACGGGCCGTCCGGGTGGGCGGTGACTCCGAGGATGTGGACGGTGCGGGAGCCGGCCTCCAGGACGAAGAAGCAGTACAACCGCCGCAGCGTCACGGCGCAGTCCATATGGAAGAAGTCGACGGCCAGCATGGTCGAGGCCTGGGTGCGCAGGAACTGCCGCCACGTCGTGTCGATCTGCCGCCTGGGCGCCGGTGGCAGCCCGAGGGTCTTCAGGATCCGGCGGATCGTGGAGGCGCTCACCCGGTGGCCGAGCTTGAGGAGCTCGCCCTGGATCCGCTGGTACCCCCACGTCGTGTTCTCGGTCGCGAGCCGTTCGATGAGGGTGGCGATCTCCGTGCTGACCGGTGGTCGTCCCGTCCGCTGCGGATGGGTCCATTTCCGTGTGATCAGACGGCGGTGCCACCGCAGGGCGGTGCCGGGGGTGACCAGCCGGTGCGCTCGCAGCGTCTTGGGGAGAACCCTGATCAGTGCGGCGAGCACCGCGCGATCCGCCCAGTCCCACCGCGGCTTGGGCTGGGTACGGCGCAGCACCGCGACCTCGTGCCGCAACACGAGCAGCTCGATGTCCTTCGACGCCGACGAACGACCGAGGAGGACCAGCCAGCCGCACACCCGAACGAAGATCAGATAGAGCAGGCGGATGGACATAGTCGACCATCATGCCGGCAGCCTGCTCCGCCGCGTCAGCCCAGGTCACAGGCCCAAGCCGACTTCTGGCACCCCACAACCTTCGCGGGGCTGCGACGGGCGGCCGTCGACACCGACGGGCACCTCACCGGCGATGGTGATCCGGTGCCTGAACCGCTCGAAGCCGGGATGGCCCAGGTCACCGGGGGAAGGTGGGCGGTGTGCGGGTCAGGGGCCGGGGGCCGTCATGTCGACGAACCCGGCGCGGTACGCCCACACCACCGCCTGGGTGCGGTCCCGGACACCCAGCTTGCTGAGGATCCGCTTGACGTGGGTGCGGACCGTCTCGACCGACAGGTTCAGGACGGCCGCGATCTCGGTGTTCGACCTGCCCTCGGCCAGTGCCCGCAGCACCTCCGCCTCCCGGTCGGTCAGCTGGTCGGCCCGCGTCAGCAGCTCGCGGTCGGGCACGCGACGGCGGGCGAGCGTGGCCAGCAGCCGGCGGGTCACCGCGGGGGCGACCAGCGCGTCGCCCGCGGCGACCACCCGGATGCCGTCGATCAGCTGCTCAGGGGTGGCCCGCTTGAGCAGGAAGCCGTCGGCGCCGGCGGCGAGGGCGTCCTCGACCACCTTGTCGACGTCGAAGGTGGTCAGCACCAGGACCCGCGGCCGGGGATGCGGCCAGCTGGTGATCTGGGACGTCGCCCAGACGCCGTCCCGACGGGGCATGCGCACGTCCATGAGCACGACGTCGGGCCGGTAGCTGCGTGCCGCCAGCACCGCCTCCTCTCCGGTGGCCGCCTCGGCGGCGACACAGATGTCCGGCTCGGCGTCCAGCAACGCCCGCAGCCCGCTGCGCACCAGGCCGTCGTCGTCGGCCAGCAGCACGGTGATCACGAGCCGGTGGCCGGGTGCGTCGGGAGGGTGGCCAGCACCCGGAAGCCGCCCTCGACGGGTCCGGCCTCGAACGACCCGCCCTCGAGCCGGGCCCGCTCCCGCATGCCGATCAGCCCCCGGCCCGGCACCGGGGAGGCGAACCCGGCGCCCTCGTTGAACACCTCGACCCGGATCTGGTCGGCGACCCGGCTGACCCGAACGCGGATCCGTCCCGTGTCGGTGTGCCGGACGGCGTTGGTCAGCGCCTCCCGCACGATCCGGTACAGCACCCGCTCGCTGCCCGCCGACAGGTCGACGGGTTCGGCGTCGAGGTCCACCTCCCGCCCGGTGGCGCGGATCCGGTCGGCGAGCGCCGCCAGTCCTTGGGCGCCCGCCTGGCCGTGGGTGTCGTCCGGGTCGTCGTCACTCACGTCGAGGCCCTCGTCGCCCTGGCGCGGGTCCTGGACCGGATGCAGCACCCGCAGCATCCGGTCCAGCTCGCCCAGCGCCTCCCGGCCCACGTTCTCGATGTCGGCGAGCGCCTGCTGGGCGAAGGCCGGGTTCTCCGCGAACAGCCGCCGCGCGACGCCCGCCTGCAACACCATCACGTTCACGGTGTGGCCCAGCGCGTCGTGCAGCTCGCCCGCCAGCCGGCCTCTTTCCTCGTGCAGCAGGCGCTCGGCGGCCAGCGCCTGCTCCCGTGCCTCGCCGCGGACCTGGGCGTGCTGCGCCGCGGCGACCGCGCGGCGGCTGCGCGCGGCGTCGCCGCCGACCGTCGCGATGAGGAAGGACATCGTGATCCCGGCCATGTCCTCGACCGTCAGGGCACCGCGGTCGAAGAGGGCGTAGCCGCCGACGGCCATGACGCACAGCGCGGTGCTGGCGATCCGGACACCACGGCCGCCCACCGAGAAGCAGCCGAACAGGGCCAGCCACGCTGGCCACTGGACGGCCACGACGGCGTAGCCGGCCGCGGCGTTGACCGCGACGATCGTCGACGTCACCGCCATCGCGGCGAGCGGCGCGGCCTGCCGCCAGGCCAGCGCCAGCGCGGACACCGTGGCCAGCGCGGCCGTGACCGCGTCCGGCGGGTGGTAGGGCGCCCGACCGGACGAGACCAGTGTCACCGTGATCGTCGCGACCGCCAAGCCGATCGCCAGCCAGACGTCGGCCCGGTACGGGCGCGCGCGCCACAGCGGATGGCCCGGACGGGCTCCGGGCGAGGCGGCGCCCTCCCGGGGCAGCGGGCCGGGCGGGACGGACAGGACGTCGGAAGCGACCATGGCCGAGGACACAGCCCATCGTGACCGGCTTCGCGGCCGTGACGCCATCCCCAGGCCGGGCAGCCGGCGTCACCCGCGCGGGTGACGCCGAGGGTGACCAGACGCGGGCCGATACGACCCGCCAGGGTGTCGACCCCCGGTCCCCCGCCCGGCGACCCTGACCGAGGCGCTGGTCGCCCAGCGCGGGCAGACCGCCACGGCCAGCCCGGTCCACAGCCTGTCCGCCCCTCCCCCAGAGCTGCCCCGAGCCGCTCCAAGCCTGCTCAGAACCCGCCCCCTGAACCCGTCCCGGAGGCACCCGATGTCCACCCTGGCCTCTTCCACCGGCCCCGCCCGCGGCCGGGGCCACGCCGCCGCCTGGTGGTTTGCGCTCAGCGCGGTGGCCATCGCGCTGTTCGCCCCGCTTCCCTACCTGACAACGTCCCTGACGGCCCTGGCCGAGCAGGACAGCGACCTGGCGCTGAACTACGTCGACCGGCCGACGCCGATCCAGATCGCGTTCTACCTGCACGTCGCGTTCGGGGGACTTGCCCTGCTGCTCTCGCCTGTCCAGCTCTCCGCGCGGGTGAGAGCCCGAGCACCCAGGCTGCATCGGACGGCCGGACGGATCACGCTCAACGCCATCCTGGTCGCCGGGGTCGCGGGAGCCGTGCTGGCGTCGGTGAACCTCGCGGGTCCGGTCGGCACCGCCGGCTTCGGTCTGCTGGCGCTGTTGTGGGTGAGCTTCGCCGTCGCGGCGTGGCGGGCCATCCGCCACCGCGACGTCCCCGCCCACCGGCGCTGGGCGCTGCGGGCGTTCGCCCTGACCTATGCCGCGGTGACCCTGCGGCTGTGGCTGGGGGTGCTGATCGCCACGCAGACCGGGCTGGCGGGCACCGACGCCGACGTCGCGTTCGACCGGGCCTACCACGTCGTGCCGTTCCTGTGCTGGGTGCCGAACCTGCTCGTCGCCCAGTGGTTCCTCACCCGGCGGGAGGTGTCGGCATGACGGCGGCGGTGGCGCTGCGCGGCGTCAGCAAGGTCTACGGCCGACGGACCGCCGCCGTGACAGCGCTCGACGACGTCACGCTCGCCTTCGTCCGCGGCACCTTCACCGCGGTGATGGGTCCGTCGGGCTCGGGCAAGTCGACGCTGCTGCAGTGCGCGGCGGGTCTGGACCGGCCGACGGCGGGCGAGGTCTTCCTCGACGGCGAGAACCTGGCCCGGCTGAGCGAGAACGCGCTGACCGTGCTGCGCCGGGACCGGGTCGGCTTCGTCTTCCAGGCCTTCAACCTGGTGCCGTCCCTGACCGCCGAGCTGAACGTGGCATTGCCACTGCGGCTGGCCGGACGGCGGCCGCGCCGGCGCGAGGTCCGGGAGGTGCTCGAGGCGGTGGGCCTGGCCGACCGGGGCCGGCGTCGGCCGGCGGAGCTGTCGGGCGGCCAGCAGCAGCGGGTGGCGATCGCGCGGGCGCTGGTGACCCGTCCGTCGGTGCTGTTCGCCGACGAGCCCACCGGCGCGCTGGACTCGACGACCGGCCGCGAGGTGCTGACGTTGCTGCGCGGACTGGTCGACCGGGACGGTCAGACCATCGTGATGGTGACGCACGACCCGGTCGCCGCCTCCCACGCGGACCGGGTGGTGTTCCTGGCCGACGGTCGGCCCGCGGGCGAGCTGCGCGATCCGACTCCGCGGACGGTCGCCGCCCGGCTGGCCGGCCTCGAGCCCGCGGCCGAGCCGGCCGAGGCCACGGCAGCGGCCGTGACGCGCGCCAGAGCGGGTGAGCCGCCGAGCGGGCGTCTGACCGGGCCGGTGGGTGAGCGGCCATGATCCGGCTGGTCTGGCACACCGTCCGCGCCCGCAAGGGCAGCCTGGTGGGCACATTCGTCGCGCTGACGCTCGGCGTGGCGCTGCTGGCCGCGATGGCGCTGACCCTCGTGAGCAGCGTCGGGGGCGGCGGGGGCCGCCCGACCTGGTACGTCGATGCCGACGTGGTCGTGGCAGGTGGCGGCACTGTCAGTGTCACCACCGGTTCAGGCGAGGACCGGGAGACGGCCTCGCTGCGTACCGCCACCGCGCGCGGGCTGCCGAGCGGCCTGCGCGACCGTCTGGCCGGCCTGGACGCTTCCCTGGTGCTGGACTTCGCGGCGTACGCGACAGCGCCCGGAGCGCCCGGTGACACCGTCCGCCCGTGGTCGGCCGCCGCCCTGCACGCCTACGGGTGGGTCGCGGGCGGGCCGCCCCGTGGTGCTCGGGACGTCGTGCTCAGCGCCCCGACCGCCCACCGTCCCGGAGCCGAGATCACCGTCGTCACCGGGCGCGGCGTGGAGCGCTTCGTGGTCAGCGGCGTGCTGCGCACCGACGCCCCGGCGGCGCTGTACACCGCCGACGCCGTTGCCGAGGAGCTCGCAGACGGCCGCGTCGCGGCGGTCGCGCTGAACGCGCCGGGCACCGGCCCGGCCGGCGCCAGCACACCCTCCGTCATGTCGTTGGCCGACGCCGCCCGCGCCGTCGTCGGCGACACCGCGCTCGAGGACGGCTCCGTTCAGGTGCTCACCGGCGACGACCGGCGCCGAGCCGAGCCGGACCCCGACGCCGAGCGGCGGACGGAGGCGGTCGCCCTGCTCGCCGCCACCACGGGGCTCGCCGGCTTCGTGTCGATCTTCGTGGTCTCCGGGACGTTCGCCTACGCCGTGACGGCCCGGCGCCATGAGTTCGGCCTGCTGCGGGCCGCCGGCGCCACGCCCCGCCAGGTCTTTCGGATCGTGCTCGGCGAGGCCCTCACCGTCGGCGTGCTCGCCTCGCTGGCCGGCGGTGCCCTGGGAGCCGCGATCGCCCCGGACTTCGCCGCGCGCCTGGCCCGCACCGGGTTCGTGCCCAGCGACTTCACCGCCCGGTTCGTCTTCTGGCCGGTGGCCGCCGCGTTCGGGACCGGGCTGGGCGTGGCCCTGCTCGGTGCCTGGGTGGCGGCGCGGCGAGCGGGGCGGGTGCGCCCGGTCGAGGCGCTGCGCGACGCGGCGGTGGACCGCCGGCCGATGACGACGGCGCGCGCGCTGGCCGGCCTGCTCGCTCTCGGCTGCTGCGTGCCGCTGGTCGCGGTGCTGGTGGCGAACCCGAGCGCGGACGCCGTCGCGCTCATCATGATCACGGCGCTGTTCCTGATCGTCGCCTGCGCGATGTTCGCTCCGCTCGTGGTGCCACCGCTGGTGTCGCTGCTCAGTGCCCCGCTGTCGGGGTCGTCGGGGGCGGTGGGCCTGCTCGCCGGCCATGGCGCGCGGGCGGCCGTGCTGCGCACCGCCGCGACCGCGGCGCCGATCCTGGTGACCGTCGGGATTGCCGGCTCCACCCTGACCGGGCTCGGCACCCTGCAGGCGGCGACGCAGAACACGGCACGGGAGCGGATCACGGCCGAGGCACTCACCATCCCCGTCACCGGGAAGGGGCTGCCCGACGCGAGCGTCGCCGCCCTGCGCGAGGTCCCCGGGGTGAGTGCCGCCGTTCCCGTCACCGAGAGCCGGGTCTACGTTCGGGACGGCGACGAGCCGGAGGGCTGGACCGGCTACTACTCGTCGGGCGCGGACCTCGCCGCCGTACTCGACGTCCCCCTGGTCGCGGGATCGCTGGCCGACCTCGCCGGCACCGACACGGTCGCCGTTCCGGAGGGTCGCTGGGAGCTCGGCGAGACGGCCGAGCTGTGGCTCGGTGACTCGACGCCGGCACGGCTGCGGGTGGTGGCCGTCTTCGAGAGGCAGCTCGACCTCTCGGAGACCGTCCTGCTGCCGTCGCGGCTGCGCGACCGCCACGCCCTCCCGGTGGCCGACGTCGTCTACCTGCGGCTGGCACCGGACGCGTCGTTGGAACAGGTACACGCGGCGGCCGCCGCCGGTGCCGGAACGGTGGTCGACACCGGGAGCTACCTCTCGGCGGCGGGCGAGGAGGAGGCACGGGTGAACCGGCAGGCGTCGGTCGCCATGCTCGGCCTGTCGCTCGTCTACACCGGCATCGCGATCGCCAACACCCTCGTGATGGCGACCCGGGACCGCGCACGGGAGTTCGCGACCATCCGGCTCGCCGGTGCCACCCGCCGTCAGGTGCTGTGGGTGGTCGGCACCGAGGCGGTGCTGGTGACCTGCATCGGGGTGCTGCTGGCCGCGGTCGTCACGGCGGTCACGGCGCTCGGTGCCCGCCACGGCCTGGCCGACATCGCGCCGTCCGTGCCGCTGGCCGTGCCCTGGGCTCCGCTCGCCGGGATCGTCCTGACCTGCCTGGTCACGGCCGTGCTGGCCAGCGTGATCCCGGCCGCGCTGCTGCTGCGTCGCCGCCCCGCCGAGCTGGCCGGCGTCCGCGAGTAGGCCCGCCGGCGCGGGCATGATCCCTCGCGGGGCCGCCTCCGGTCAGATCCAGCCGCGGACGCGGGCGAGCTGGACGGCCTCGTGCCGGTTGACCGCGCCCAGCTTGCGACCGCCGACGACAGGTAGTTGCGCACGGTGCCCCGCGACAGCGACACCCGTGCCGCGATCTCCTCCACCGGCGCGCCGCCAGCGGCCAGCTCCGGCACCTCCGCCTCGCGCGGCGTCAGCGGGCTGTCCCCGGCCGCGATCGCCTCGGCCGCCAGCTCCGGGTCCACGTACCGGCCGCCGCCGTGCACCACCCGCACCACGTCGGCGAGCACCTGCACGGACACGGTCTTGGGCAGGAAGCCGCGCGCTCCGGCGGCGAGCGCCCGCCTGAGATAGCCGGGCCGCCCGTGGCTGGTCACGATCACGTTGGCGCACGCGGGCAGGTCGGCGTGCAGCGCCTGGGCGACAGCAATGCCGTCCAGGCCGGGCATCTGCAGGTCGAGCAGCGCGACGTCGGGGCGGTGGAGCCGGGCCGTCACCAGCGCCTCCGGCCCGGATGCCGCCTGCGCGACCACCGTGATGTCGTCCTCCATGGACAGAACCGTGCACAATGCGAACCGCTACCCCACCATCCCCGGCCCCACGATCACCATCCCTGACCGCAGGGACAGGCCGTCTACCAGCGGAAACGTGCGGCCTCGCCGTCGTGCGTCCGCGCACGGGGCGCGGGCCACGACCCCGGGATGACACCAAGTGTCGGGGCCAGCAGGCCATGGCCCCGACCATCAGCCCGGACGTCCGCGTTGGGCGGTGCGCTCGGGTAGCTGGAACGACGCGGCCACGATGACCGGGATTGCATGGTGGGATGCTGCCCGCTGTTCAATCACTTCGCTGGACCGACATGCGGATAGGGAACCGGACGGGCGACCCCGACTCGGCGTCGCCCAGCCAGCCCATTCCAGGCACTCCCAGAAATGAGGACGGGGATCGGCCGGTGTTCGTTCGCCACACCGGCCGATCTCGCGGAGCTCGTAGGTGACGCGCGCCGTGACCCACCGTCATATGGCCACCGCGAATGTCGGGCCGCACCGGAACGTCCGCGCGCACAACGCGCATGCATCTTCCCAGTACAGGGTCGACGGTGGATCCGCGCAGGAGGTATGCCAGGTTGCTCAATTTGCGGAGCAACCGGCTTTTAACCAGCTCGAATGATGGTCATAGACCGCGCCTCCAGTTGATCAAAATTGCTTTGACCTGCATGGTTGGAGAACCTAACCGATCGGCATTCGATTTCAGAATTTCACTAGCGCTCAATGCGCGCTCATTTGACCGGGCCCCGAAAAATGATTTCGAGCAGGCCCGGCAATGTGCGGCTCGACCCTCTGGAGAGGGTTGTCCCGAACATGCCTGGTTATGATCGACACCGAGCTCACCCACGCCATCTGACCACCGGCCGGCCGGACCCCAGCATGCGCGTCTACCTCACGACACAACAGTGCCGACGCAGGTAAACCTGGAAGACCGGGTCAGGATGGGTCGAGCTGTGAGGCCAGGTAAACGATATCGACCGGGTCACCGTTAGTGAGCACGTCATGCACCTCGCGGTACGCCTGGCGGTACTCGGAAAGGATGACGACAGCGCCGGCGGTGTCCACCGTCTCTCCGATTTCGACCGCCGCGTTGGCCAGGTGTCGGACGCCACGGTTGGCGCGCTCCGCGGTGAGCAGGCGGGCAGCGATTGCGTCGAGTCGGCTGGTATCGCCCATCATGACCTTCAATTCCCGTTTCGAGGTGGCTGTGCTCGCGCCGCTGTCGATGGTCTACCCATGATGGCCGGCAGCCGACCACGCGGGTAGCAACGTGGGTCGGGTAGCCCGGGGGGATCTCACCCCCGGGCTCCCACAGATCCCGGCGTGACGATCTCTCGTCACCGGGCTCCTGTCATCCTGTCCACCAGGATCCCGCGGCCCATGCCCAGTGGGCGAAGAGCCGGGGCTGCTGGCTGGTGATGCGCTGCCTGTGGGGTGCCAGAACTCGGCCACCGGCGTTGACCTGGCCTTCTTTAGCCGGCCCACAGCGGGTGCCGTCGTCACCCGCCTCGGCAGGAGCGGCTCTCCTACGCGGCTGAGGAGATCCGCAGTGCCGGTACGGACCACAACCCGTCGCTTCCGGCACGTGACGATCATGGCGGTGGTCAAACCGCAGGTCATCCCTGCTCACAGGCCCAGGCCGACTTCTGGCACCCCACACCATCCGGCAGGCAAATACGCAGGTCACCGCCCAAATCGGGGTTCTGGAGCCCCACAAGGCAAGGACAGGGTTTGCGGGGCCTGTGACCATGGCGGTGGACCTTCGGTGACGGCAGTGGTACGGCCGGGCGGAAGGATCAGCTATCGGCGGATGTCAGCGCACGTGTCGGATCGACAGCTCAGACGTGCTGACTGTGAGGGCGGTGAGTGTGATGGTCAGCGCCGCGTCGGACCCATCGACGCGACAGCGCCGCTGCCGGCGCACGGCTACGTCTCCCGCCCGGCCTGTCGGTTAGCGGTTACCGCCGACCAGAGTGGGTTGGGCCTGCGCCGGTGCCTCAAGTAGCTCCCCGGTCTCGATCGTCTCCGGCACGTCGAGCCTGTCGGTGACGTCCGGTGTGTAGTCCGGACCCGCGTTCAGCGCCTTTCGCATCTGCTCCTTGTCGAGGACGCCTTCCCAGTTCGCGACGACGAGGGTGGCGAGGGTGTTGCCACAGACGTTGGTGAGCGCCCGGCACTCCGACATAAACTTGTCGACCCCGAAGATCAGCATGATGGCGGCGACCGGAATTGTCCCGACGGTCGACAGCGTCGCCGCGAGCACGATGAAGCCGGAGCCGGTGACCCCGGCAGCGCCTTTGGAGGTCAGTAGCAGCACACCGATGATGGTGAGCTGCTCGCCGAGGGAGAGGTCGACGCCGACCGCCTGGGCGAGGTACAGACTGGCGAGCGTCAGGTAGATGCAGGTCCCGTCCAGGTTGAAAGAGTATCCGGTAGGAACTGTGAGACCCACGACCTGGCGTGGCGCTCCGAGTCTCTCCAGTTTTGTCATGATTTGCGGAAGGACAGATTCGGAGGACGATGTCCCAAGGACGATCAGGAGTTCCTCTCGGATGTATCGCAGCAGCTTGAAGATGTTCACGCCGATGGTCGCAGCAATCGTGCCGAGCACAACGACAACGAAGAACAGAGACGTGCCGTAGAAGACCGCGACAAGCTTTCCGAGGCTGGTGAGGGTGTCGATTCCGTACTTGCCGATAGTGAAGGCCATGGCGCCGAACGCGCCGACTGGCGCCGCGTACATGATGAACCGGAGTACCTGGAACATGGTGCGGCCGACCCGCTCGATTCCGCCGGCGATTGCGGCACCTTGCTTGCCGGTGAGGTTCAGTGCGATGCCGAATAGTACGGCGAAGAACAGTACTTGGAGCACCTTGCCCTCGGCGAACGCGCCGACCACGCTGTCCGGTACAACGTCTGCCAGGTGATCGCCCCAGCCCTTTGACTCGCCCTGTGCGATGTACCCGCCGACGGTCTCATTGACCGACAGCGTGTCCGGGTCGGCGTTGACGCCGTCACCGGGACGCAGCACGTTCATCACGACGAGCCCGAGCACCAGCGCGGCGGTGGTGACGAGCTCAAAGTAGGTGAACGCCTTCAGCCCCACCCGGCCTACCTTGCGCAGGTTGTCGACCTGCGCGATGCCGCCGACCACTGTGCAGAACACGATGGGAGCGATGATCATTTTGATGGCGTCGACGAAAGTCGTGCCGAGTGGCTGAAGGTCGACACCGACTCCTGGGGAGAAGTGGCCCACTAGGATTCCGGCGACGATCCCCGCCAGCACCCAGACGTAAAGCTGCCGGTACCAGCGCCGGCGTGCGGGTCCCGTCCGCGACGGGGCCGATAACGTGGTCATGCGAGCCTCCTAGCCGGGCGGTTCCGTGTACCCGCCCCGTGTGGTGGCGTTACAGTGGCTGCGTTCACGATCATGGGTCACGGTTTTGGTCGTACTGTTCACGGCGTCTGGTGCCAACTGGTCCCGGCCGGCACACTGGGCCGATGGCCACAACACCCGGTGGTGCGGACGACCCCGGCGGCGGTCGCGGCACGCGGCTGAGCCGGCGCAGCATCGCGGGCCAGGTGCTCGTCCTGCAGGTCGCGGTGGTCGTACTCCTCGTGGTGGCTGCGGTTGCCGCCTCGGTGCTACAGGCCCGTCGCACGGCGGAACACCAAGCACGCGATCTCGCCGTCGCGGTCGCGGAGACCTTCGCCCATGCTCCAGGGATGGTCGCGGCCCTGAGCTCGGCCGATCCGAGCGCTTCGCTGCAGCCGCTGACCGAGGCCACCCGAGCCCGGACCGGGGTCGACTTCCTCGTCGTGATGAATCCGGTCGGGATCCGGTACACCCACCCTGACCCGACCCGAATCGGCCAGCGCTTCCTCGGACACACCGAACCAGCGGTACGAGGCGAGGTGGTCACCGAGACCTACTCGGGAACGTTGGGCCCGTCAGTACGCGCGGTCGTGCCGGTCACCGTCAGCGATGGGAAGATTGCCGCTCTGGTCGCCGCAGGCATCACCGTCGAGAACGTCAGCCAGACGGCCGGCCGGCAACTCCCGGTACTCCTGGTTGCCGGACTGGCTGCCGTCGCGCTAGCGGTGGGCGGCACGGTGCTGGTCAACCGCCGCCTTCGGCGGCAGACTCGCGGCCTCGGCCCGGTAGAGATCACCAGGATGTACGAACATCACGACACCGTGCTGCACGCTGTTCGGGAAGGGGTTCTCATCGTCGATGACCAGGCTCGGGTGCTCCTGGCCAATAACGAGGCCCGCCGGCTCCTCGGCCTCCCGTCGGACGCCCATGGGCGGCCGGTCGCGGAACTCGGCCTTGATCCGGCGGCGCTGGACCTACTCGGCAGTGGTCGTCCAGCCGAGGACACCGTGCTGCTGGCCGGCGACCGGATGCTCGCGGTCAATCAGAAACCCACCGTCCGCGACGGGAAACCGCTCGGCAGTGTCGCGACGATCCGGGACACCACCGAACTCCAAGCGCTGACCGGCGAACTCGACGCGGTCCGGGGCATGGCGGATGCGTTGCGTGCCCAGAGCCACGAAGCCGCGAACCAGCTTCATATCGTGGTCACCCTGATGCAGCTCGATCGGCTGGACGAGGCCGTCGAGTTCGCCACCGCCGGGCTCGCTGACTCACAGCAGCTCGCTGACCGGATGCTGACCGCCGTCGACGAGCCGGTCCTGGCGGCCCTGCTGCTCGGTAAGACCGCCCAGGCGGCCGAGCGCGGCGTGGAACTCGTCGTCACCGACGACACCCGGTTCGAGGTCTTCGACGTCGAGGCGGCTGAGCTGGTGACGGTCATCGGCAACCTCATCGACAACGCAATCGAGGCCGCGGTCGCAGGAGAGGCCCCGAGGCGGGTGACGGTCTCGGTGCGTACCGAGCCCGACGGCCTGACGGTCCGGGTCTCTGACACAGGTCATGGCCTCGATCCGACACAGGCCGCGGCGGCGTTCGAACGCGGCTGGACCACCAAGACGAGCACGTCAACGGGCGAGGCAGCACGCGGGCGAGGTCTCGGGCTCGCCCTGGTCCGGCAGGTCGTCCGGCGCCACGGCGGCCAGATCGAGGTGGGTCGCGACAGCGGTGCGGTGTTCACTGTCCGCATCCCTCGGCAACACGGGAGCGTCGACATGTCCACGGCGATGACTCCGGCCCGATGAGGTTGCCCACGCGATGATGAGCCGACCCGGCGCGCCGATTCGCACACTCGTCGTCGATGACGACCAGGTCATCGCCGACGCCCACCGCAGCTACGTCGAAAAGCTGCCCGGGTTCGTCGTCACCGACGTGGCCATCAGCGGCCGTCACGCCCTTCACCTCGCCAGCCTGGGCAACGTCGATCTTGTCCTGCTCGACTTCCGCTTACCCGACATCGGCGGGCTCGACATCTGCCGCGCCCTGCGCGGCGGCGGCGCGCCGCTCGACGTCATCGCCGTAACGTCGGCACGCGACCTGCCCACCGTCCGCTCGGCGGTCTCATACGGTGTGGTCCAGTACATCGTCAAACCGTTCACCTTCACGGTGTTCCGTGACCGCCTCGAGCGCTACGCAGCCTACCGAACCCAGATCACCGCGCACACGGATGCCGACGTCCTCGGCCAGCGAGACGTGGACCGAGCCCTGGCCACACTACGAAGCGCTGAATCCGACACCGTCCACCAGCCGAAAGGTCTGTCGGTAGAAACCCTCGACGCGGTTGTCGCCTACCTCAGCAGAGCTGCCGCCAAACCCGGCGCCGCGGACCTGACCGCAGCCGGGGTGGCAGCCGCGGTCGGCATCTCCCGCGTCACCGCGCGCCGCTACCTCGAACGGCTCACGAACCAACGCCTGGTGAACCGATCCCAACGATACGGAAGCGGTGGACGACCCGAATACCTCTACCGATGGATAGGTAACTGAACGGCAGCCTCCGCGTCCTCGACGGACCAGTCGAGATGAGTTGTGGGTGCCCGAAACTCGTCCGCAGGACCTGACCAGGGCTTCTGTCTCACCCGATGATCGATAGGCCTTCCCCCGGAGGCGATCGGACACCTATACCCTGTGGGGCTCCAGAACCCAGATTTGGACGGTGACCTGCATGTTTGTCTGCCGGACGGGGCCCGCGTCGGGCAGGCTGGATGGTCATGGTGTGGTCGCTGCTCCACGCCCTGACACGCAACGCTCTCGGACTGATGCTGCTCCGCGTGCGCGGCGACACCGCGAAAGACGTGGAGCTCCTCGTCCTGCGACATCAGGTGGCGGTGCTTCGACGGCAGGCGAACAGCCCGACGCTGGAACCGGCGGACCGCGTCATCCTCGCAGCCCTGTCCCGGCTGCTCCCCCGGGCCCGCTGGGGTTCGCTCTTCGTCACCCCAGCCACCGTGCTGCGCTGGCACCGTGACCTCCTCGCACGAAAATGGACCTACCCCCGCAAGACCCCCCCCGGGCGGCCGCCGGTCCGCCGGGAGATCCGCGAACTGGTCCTACGCCTCGCGCAGGAGAACCCGACCTGGGGCCACCGCCGGATCCAGGGAGAACTGATCGGGCTGGGCTACCCGGTCGGGGTCGCCACCGTCTGGCGGATCCTGCACCGCGCCGGCATCGACCCCGCACCCCGCAGGTCCGACACCTCCTGGCGCACATTCCTACGCACCCAGGCCTCCGGCATCCTGGCCTGCGACTTCTTCACCGTCGACACCGCGTTCCTCCAACGGATCTACGTGTTCTTCGTCGTCGAACACGCCACCCGCCATGTCCACCTCCTCGGGGTCACGAAGCACCCGACCACGGCCTGGGTCACCCAGCAGGCACGGAACCTGCTGATGGACCTTGAGGAGCGCAGCCACCGGTTCCGGTTCCTCCTCCGTGACCGCGATACGAAGTTCACGGCTTCCGTCGACGCTGTCTTCGCCGGGGCCGGCATCGACGTGGTGCGCACACCACCGCAAGCCCCGCAGGCGAACGCGATCGCGGAACGCCGGATCGGCACCGCCCGCCGGGAATGCACCGACAGGCTGCTGATCGTCTCCGGACGGCACCTGACGTCGGTCCTCGACAGCTACGCGGAGCATTTCAACACCCACCGCCCCCACCGCTCCCTCAGCCAGCACCTGACCCGCCACCCGCAGTCGCCCCAATCCCGGAGTCCACCGTCCGTCGCACACGCATCCTCGACGGCATGATCAACGAATATCGCAACGCCGCCTGACCACTTCCACAGAAGATCACGTCAACCGCAAAAGACCAGCTCACAGGCCGAAACCCGGGTTCTGGAGCCCCACAGGGTCACCTTCGCGCTTCTTGGCCACCAGCCTTACGACCAGCTCAATGTGGAGGCGTTCGCGACGCCGACTTTGAGATCCCCGGCCTGTCGATGTCCTGGCCCAGCCCGAGCGATCTGATGAGGTCGAGGAGCTCGACGCGGTAGAGCTCGGCGGGGTCATTGGTCAGGAGGCCGAGGTGGCCGTGGACCTCGAGTGCGACGAGGCCGTGCATGCGGCCCCAGACGCGCATGGCGAGGGCGACCCCGGCGGGTGGTAGCTCGGGAAAGGCGTCGCGGACGGCTGTCACCAGGTCGGGTGCGAAGTCGGACCACTGATGGTCGCCCACGGGCTGGACGGGTTCGGCATGGGGCCACGCGGCGGCGACGAGCTCGGTGAGCGCCAGGCAGGCCCGCTTGGCGGCGTCGAAGGTGGATCCGTCGCCGGGCGCGTGGTGGCCGGGCGCCGGATGATCGTAGATCAGCCGGAAGCGTTCCGGGTTGGCCACCGACCATCGGCGCACGGCCTGCCCCAGGGCCAGGATCCGGCCAGCGATGTCGTCGGGTGGGAGGGCGTCGCGGGCGATCTCTACCTCGTCCATAAGCGACGTGTAGACGTCGTTGATGAGCCTCGCGATCAACGCGTCGCGGGTGGCGAAGTAGCTGTAGATGGCGCTGCCGCTCATGTCCATCTCGCGGGCGATGGCGCGCAGGGAGATGGCGTCGGGGCCGCCCTCGGCCATGTGCCGCAACGCGATGGCCTGGATCTCGGCGGTGGTCTGCGCCCGTAGCCGCGCCCGTCGGCCTGGTGTCTGCTCTCCCACACTCGACATCGTACGACGCGCTTGTATAGTGCTCTGCATGGAAACTAAGCACTGCACGGGAATCGGTCGGTAGACGAGATACGGTCGGCGCACGAGATCCGCGCCCTCGGTCGCGGGGTTGTCCAGGGCTGTGGTGTTCGACGCTGTCCCGTCCGGTTCCCGCCTCGGGCAGGAGGCCGCAGGTCGTCGATGCCGCCAGACCGGCCCTCTACGACTTCGCCGCCGGCGACGGAAAGATCGTCATCGCCATCCAGCACCGACCAAGGCCGATTCTTTTGGGAGTTCGGATCACCCCGAGCAGGCATGCCCGTCGCAACCGGCTCCGATGCCGATGCCGCCGTCTTCAGCAACGGGCGTATTCGGCACGCCTATGCCTTCTTCGACACCAACGCCGGCTTACCACGGACACCCCTGGAAGGAATCACATGACGTTCGCACTCGATCCCCAGCTCGCAGTGGCCATAGCACCGTTCCTGGCAGCCGCGCCAGAAGTCGAGCCCCCGCCGGTGGGTGACTGGAAGACGCGGCGGGTGAGCGTTGAAGCGGCGCTGGCGCAAATGATCGATGCCTTGCCTGCACCCGAGGACGTGACGACCACGGACTACCAGACCAACGCCCACGATGGCGCCACTATCGCCCTGCGCTGGTATACCGCGCGCGAGTCGATGCCCGGATCGGCCGTCCTCTACTTCCACGGCGGCGGAATGATTCTCGGCAGTGTCGAACTCTACGATCCGTGGGTCGCCCGATACGTATCGGCAACCGGTGTCCCCATGTTGTCGGTCGAGTATCGCCTCGCCCCGGAGCACTCCCACCCCACGCCGGTGGAGGACTGCTACGCCGCGCTGCGGTGGTTGGCTGACCACGCAGTCGAGCTCGGGGTCGACCCAGCACGGATCGCGGTCATGGGCGACAGCGGAGGCGGTGGACTGGCCGCCGCGGTGGCCCTGCTGGCACGCGACCGAGGCGGCCCCGCACTGGCCCGACAGATCCTGATCTACCCGATGCTCGATGACCGCAACACCACGCCCGATCCCGCGATCGCACCGTTCGCGGGCTGGAACTACGACGACAACATCACCGGATGGGGTGCGCTGCTCGGCGCCGCGTACGGCGGGCCCGACGTCCCGCCGTACGCGGCGCCGGCCCGAGCAGACGACCTCACCGGCCTGCCACCGGCCTACGTCGAGGTGGGCGAGCTCGACATCTTCCGTGACGAGAGCATCGAGTATGCACGTCGGCTCGCGGCGGCCGGCGTTTCCACCGAGTTGCACGTGCACCCCGGGGCGCCCCACGGGTTCGACGCGTTGGGACCGGAGACCGATGTCGGGCGGCGCGCCACCGCCGACCGCGTCCGAGTCCTGACCGGTCTTTGAACCAGCCCAAAAAACTGAACAAGCCAGGAACTCGGCCTCGGATATTCAGTCGGATATTCAGCCTGGTCGCCCGACCGCGGGCGCGGAATTCCCCGGTTCTTGCCGTGCCCCGGGGCGCATTCCCCACTGCCACCACGTAGGAGACAGACGACCCCATGACTAATTCACCGACTCGGTCGCCAGCGCGGTCGGGAGGCAGGCTCGCACTAATCGCGTTTGCCCAGCTCATCATCGCACTTGACTACAACATCGTGTACGTGGCGCTGCCCGAGATCGGCGCCGACCTCGACTTCTCGGCCCAGTCGCTGCAATGGGTGGTGAGTGCCTACGCCGTCGGCTTCGGTGGCCTGCTCCTGTTCGGCGGCCGCGCGGTCGACCGGCTCGGGGCACGCCGGATCTTCCTGGTCGCCGTCGCCATCTACGGCGTCTCGTCCCTCGCCGGCGGGCTCGCCACCGAACCTGGGCTGCTCGTGGCCGCGCGTGCCCTGCAGGGCATCGGCGGAGCGCTGCTCTTTCCCGCCATCCTCACGCTGATCTACAGCGGCTTCGCCGAGGGAGCCGAGCGCAACCGCGCCCTGGCCGTCTGGGGCGCCGTCGGCAGCGGCGGCCTCGCCGCCGGCTCCCTGCTCGGCGGTCTGTTCACCGACTGGTGGGGCTGGGAGTCCGTCCTCTTCGTCAACGTCCCGCTCGCGCTGATCGCCCTGCTGGCCGCGCCGCGACTGCTGCCGGCCGACGCGCCTGTCAAGCGCGGCGTCAAGGCGTTCGATGTGCCCGGCGCACTGCTTGCCACCGCAGGCTCCTCGCTCATCGTCTTCGGCCTGGCCAGCGGCCCGGAGTCCGGTTGGACCTCGGTCCGTGCGCTGGGCACCATTGTGATCGGCGGCGTGCTCCTCGTCGCCCTGCTGGTGACCGAAGCCCGCACCCCGGAGGGGCTCCTCCCGCTGCGGCTGGTGCGCACCCGCACCCTGGCCACGACCATGGCGGTCGCCTTCCTCTTCATGGGCACCCTCGCCACCGGCTATTACGTGCTCACCACCTACCTCCAGCCCGTCCTCGGCTACAGCCCCACGGAGGCGGGCCTGGCATTCCTTCCCGTCTGCGTGTTCTCCATGATCGGAGGACCAGTGACGGCCGTCCTGCTCAACAGATTCGGCATCCGCGCCACTCTGGCCGGGGCTCTGATGATCAACGGCGGCGGCGTGGCCCTCGTCTGCGTGGTCATGGCTGTGGATGGCTCGTTCTGGTCGATGCTGCCCGGCATGGTCCTGTGGGGCCTGGGCGGCGGCGTCGGCTTCACCGCCACCTTCGCGGCGGCCGGCATGGGTGTCGCGCCGATGGAACAGGGCGTCGCCTCGGCGGTGGCCTCCACCTCCCAGCAGATCGGCGGCGCCGTGGGCCTGGCCGCCCTGATCGCGGTCGCCAACCACGGACTCGACTACAACGCGGTCCCCGGGCCCACGCTGGACGAGATCGTTTACGGCCTCCGGTGGGCCGGCGTCCTCGCCGGCGCCCTCTCGGTCGTCGGCGGCTTCGTCGCCCTGATCCTCAAGAGCGGCAAGGCCGCCGCTGCCGCGGTCAGGGAAGAACCTGCTGGGGATGAAGATGAACAGGTGACCGCAAGCGGCACCGCCGACGAAGCGATCGTCACCGCCCAGTAACTCCCGCCCCACCCAAGCTCGTGGTCGGCGCACCGAGCGCAACCTGACGGCGACCGGGGCGTCGAGATGCCTGTGGGGTGCCAGAACTCGGTCACCGGTGTTGACCTGGGGTTTTAGGCGGCTCGTTCGTATTCGTTGATCAGGCCGCCGAGGATGGGTTGGCGCTTGACGCTTCGTCAGGTCGGCGATGGGGTGCTCGGACGGTGGTGGCTGAAGGTTGCGGCCGCGGTGGGGTCGTCGTCCGTTGTAGTGGGCGGCGTACGCGGTCAGGACGGTGGGCAGGTGCCGCTCGCCGAAGATCAGCATCCGGTCGGTGACCTCGGTCCGGACCGTGCGGACGAACCGTTCCGCGTAGGCGTTCGCCCGGGGCG
>NZ_SJXI01000105.1:0-22915 GCF_004337455.1 Parafrankia sp. BMG5.11
CTACCGTTCGGCTCGACGCCAGTACCCGAGGCGGGAGCCCAGTGCGGTAGTTCCGCTCGCTGGGATCTGTGCGGGGGGCCGTCCGTAAGGACGGTCCCTACCGCGACTACGCGGAGCATTTCAACACCCACCGCCCCCACCGCTCCCTCAGCCAGCACCCACCCGACCCGCCACCCGCAGTCGCCCCAACCCCGGGGTCCACCGTCCGTCGCACACGCATCCTCGACGGGCTGATCAACGAATACCGCAACGCCGCCTGACACCTCCCGGGGAAGACCGGATCAAACCGCAACAGGCCAGATCACAGGCCGAATCGGGATTCTGGAGCCCCACAGGCTGGAACGGCTACTTCCGCCACGGGAACTCCTCGCGGCAGCTCGCAGCGGTTGATCGCTACGTCCACATGAGGTTGGCTATTTTGTCCAGCCGGAAACACCAGCAGTCCGGGCGAGGATGGGGCCGACGCCACGACCCCTCCTGGTTTTCCCGGCTCGGATTATACCGGCTCAGCGGGACGACTCGACGGGTGACAGCGTATGCCTGAACGGTGAACGATGTCGGTGAGCCGTGTGAGGGAGAACCTCATGCACGGATCGACGGGGGGCGGCTGGAAACGGGGCATCGTCAAGGCCGGCCGGGATGAGAAACGTGCGGGGAAACCTCACGGACACAAGTACCGGACCACAATTCCTACAGCCACAATGCAACCGCGCCAGCCGCCTACCCTACACACCGTGTTCTTTCAGCGGATCTACGGTTTCTTCGTCGTCGAGCCTGTGGGCTTGACTGTATGCCGCCGGCCGACGGGATGCTGTGCCGCCCGCGTCAGCCGCCCGCCGGCAGCGGCGTGGTTCCCACCTGGGCGCTGAACTGTACATCATCGTCCCCGTTGACGGAGGTAACCCGCACATTGACCGGATACCGGGTCGTGTCGCCAGTAACGGTAAGAACGCATTGTATTGAGGCGTCGACCTCGGCGGCCAGATCACCGGGGCAGTCGATGTTGGGAGTCGGCCGATTCACCTGCTCGGCCAGCGCGGTGGCCACCCGCCGCTCCAGTTCCGGCTCGGCGACGGCATCTGACCCTCCGATGGAGACCGAGCCGCTGCAGGCGCCCACGGACGCCATTGCCGCAAGCGCGCCGGCCGAGGCGGTGAGGCGCAGGGCGCGGGCGGTCCGGTCCAGATTCCAGTTGCCATTCCGGTTTGTGAGCATTTGCCCATCATGTCATACCTGCCGGACCTGCGGATCCCCCCGGCCGAGCTGCTTGATCTGGCCGCACGGATCGACCTGCGGTCTCCGGAGGAGAAGCGCTTCCTGCATGGTGTAGTTCTGTTGAAGTGAGTTGATCAGGGTGGTACGTCGACCGCGCCTGGCAGGCGTTCCTTCGAAGATTCGATCTTGAATACACCTTCCGGCTGTTCAAGCAGACCTCGACCTGGACCGCCCCACGCCTGCGCGTGAACCACGGACAGGTCAACAGCCGCAGAACCTGAGAGACAGACGGGTTATCGACCTTGAATCTGCAGGGTGACCTTCGGTTCGTGGGGTAGTCCGCGTGTATGAGGTATCCCGATGGCGGCGGGTTGACGGATGCCGACCGGGCCCGCCGTGAACGGGTCCGCTTGCAGGCCGCGGCGATGTTTTCCGAGGGTCTGTCCCCGCCGCAGGTCGCCGTACGGCTGCGGGTGTCGCGCAAGTCGGCCACGCCCTACGACGAGGCAACCGCCTGGTCGCATCACGTCGAACAGATCGCTGCTTGACACTTCAGCTCCTGGGATGTCTTTCGAGTCATCGGCGCAGGAATATGTCTCCCAGGCACGCGCGGGGACCTTCGTCGCGAGGGTGTCCACACGGCGGCGGCCGACGGTGGTGGTCACCTCGGTGTCCTTCTTGACGGCCAGGACGTAGCTGACCCGGTGTTCTTCCAGCCAGTCGCGTAGTTCGGGGTCCGCGCCGTACACCTCGTCGCCGGCGACCCAGCCCAGCTGCCGGTGCGTCACCCAGAACCGGCGGATCCTGTCCAGGGCCAGCAGTGGCTTGGTCGCGAACCCGGCCCTGGCCGGCACACGTCGTCCGACGCGGTCCTCGCCGACGCCGGCATCACCACCGTCAAGATCCCACCCCGGACCCCGCGGGCGTAGAAATCGCCGATCGCCGATCCCGTGCCGACGAGTGCCAGGGGACATGGCAGTCTGCACACTATGACCGCACCGAAGCCGCTGACCAAGGGCGGCAAGGTGGCCATCTGGTTCATGATCGTGTTTATCGCCCTGGTCGGCGTGGGTGGTGGCACCGCCCTGATCGTCGAGGGGCTGGATGGTCGCGATGCCCTGGCTGACGGTCCGGTCGGCACCCTCACTCCCACGGGCCGCCAGTGCGGCAAGGACGACTGCTCGTGGATCGGCGAGTTTGTCAGCGAGGATGGCACGATCACTCGAACCGGTGTCCGCCTACGCGACGCCGAACGGATCCGCCGCAGCGACCCGATGCCGACCAGTATCGACAACGTGCGCCTGCACAACGATGCTGGCCGACCGACCGCCTACACCATCGACTACAACCCGGGGCCGAAGATCGTCGGCGGCGTGTTTCTGCTGGTGTTCTGCCTGGTGGTAGCGGTGTTGTTGGTGCGGATGGTCCGGCGTCACACGCGGCGCGGGCCTACTGAACCGACTGCGAGCGGTACCCGCCCGCCTGCATGACCGGTGACAGACACACTCCAGAAAGTCGGGATGAACGGGCTGCGTGCGCTGCCTGGAGAGGTAAGAACGGCATGAGCGGCGTCGGGAGGTGGAGCCTCGGTATCGGCGTCGGGCTCCTGGCCGTGGCCGTACTGTGTGCGGTGCTGAACCTGGTGCCGGTCGCGGCGATCGCCGGCATCCTGGGCTTGGTCGCGCTCGGCATCGCCGGGTACGACGCGGTCTACTACTGGCTGGACCGGGCCGACCGGCGCCGTCGGGAAGCCAGTGCCCGCCGGGAACGTGAAGCCCGCGAGCGCCGCTGAACGGAGAGCGCCGTACGCGACGCCTCCTCGATGGCGGCCCCTCGCGCCTTGCGTGATTACGCGAGATTGCCGGCTTGAGATCGCCCATGTTGGGCGCCGCATCCCATGGGCATCCTGCAGCACATACTCCGAGGAACTGGCTGACGGGTGTGCCGCGGACGTGCACTACCCGAAGAGGCAGGCCTGAACGGATCCGCGTCGCCGCTGCAGTTCGTGGCGGTGCAGGCACGTGACGGCGTGGGCTGCGCCGCGCAGCCGGGTGGCCGCGACCAGCGGCGCCGAGGTCGGCGTCGACACGGTGCCATCAGGGCGTCGAGGCCGCGGACGAACACCGACTTGGCCGCCTTCAGCGTTCCGGACGCCACGTCAGGGGCTCAGGGGCTCCGTGTTTGGACCCCGCGGACCCGTTTCTCAGCTCGACCACATCGAGCTGATGTCAGGTCTTTTTGTCGGCCTCTGACCGAAGCGGCTGGATCGTCGAGGCTGCGTGGCCCGCGCCACCGGATGGGAAGATCTAGACTGGGCCTTCCGGTCCCGGCATTGAAAGGTTCATGGGCCTGAATGTGGGGCTCGTGACCCCGCCGGCCCGAGCCTGTGGGGCTCCAGAACCCCGATTTGGGCGTTGACCTGCACGTTTGCCTGGCGAACTGGGCCTGTGTCGGGCAGGCTGGATGGTCATGGTGTGGTCGCTGCTCTACGGCCTGACACACAACGCTCTCGGACTGATGCTGCTCCGCATCCGTGGGGACACCTCGAAGGAGATAGAACTCCTCGTCCTGCGACATCAAGTGGCGGTGTTGCGCCGGCAGATGAACCGTCCGACGCTGGAACCGGCGGATCGGGTGATCCTCGCAGTCCTGTCCCGGCTGCCCGCTGGGACGTCTTCTTCGTCACCTCGGCCGTGTTGTGCTGGCACCGTGAGCTCCTCGCACGGAAATGGACCTATCCGCGGAAGTCGCCCGGACGGCCACCGATCCGCGGGGAGATCCGCAACCTGGTCCTGCGCCTCGCGCAGGAAAATCCGACCTGGGGCCACCGCAGGATCCAGGGCGAGCTCGTCGGGTTGGGCTACCCGGTCGGGGTCGCCACCGTCTGGCGGATCCCGCACCGCGCCGGTGTCGACCCCGCGCCCCGCCGGGCCGCCACCTCCTGGCGCGCGTTCCTGTCCGCGCAGGCCTCCGGCATGCTGGCCTGCGATTTTTTCACGGTGGACACCGTGTTCCTCCAGCGGATCTACGTGTTCTTCGTCGTCGAGCACGCCACCCGCCACGTCCATGTTCTCGGGGCCACGAAACAACCGACCGCAGCGTGGGTCACCCAGCAGGCACGGAACATGCTGATGGACCTCAAGGAACGTGGCCACCGGTTCCGGTTCCTCCTCCATGACCGCGACACGAAATTCACGGCTTCCTTCGACTCCGTCTTCGCCGGAACCGATATCGATGTGGTGCGCACACCCCCGCAAGCCCCGCAGGCGAACGCGATCGCGGAACGCTGGGCCGGCACCGCCCGCCGCGAATGCACCGACAGACTACTAATCGTCTCCGAACGGCACCTGACCTCGGTCCTCACCAGCTACGCCGAGCATTTCAACACCCACCGACCCCACCGCTCCCTCGGCCAACACCCACCCGACCCGCCGCCCATGGTCACCCCGACCTTGGAGTCCACCGTCCGCCGCACACGCATCCTCGGCAGCATGATCAACGAATATCGCAACGCCGCCTACACCTACCGGGGAAGACCGGATCAAACCGCAAAAGGCCAGCTCACAGGCCGAATCGGGGTTCTGGAGCCCCACAGGCCACCGATCAGCCCGGAGATCGCCGCACTGATCGAGCGGCTCGCGACCGAGAACACGACGTGGGGATACCAGCGAATCCAAGGCGAGCTCCTCAAGCTCGGCCACGATCCGCCGGGTCCTGACGTCCCTGGGTCTCCCACCGGCGCCCAGGCGGCAGACCGACACGACCTGGCGGCAGTTCCTACGCACCCAAACCTCGACCATGCTGGCCGTCGACTTCTTCCACGTGGGCTGCGCCGTGACACTGCAGCGCCTGTACTGCTTCTTCGTCCTGGAAGTCGGCTCCCGCACCGTCCACATCGTCGAGGTCACCGCCCACCCCGACGGACCGTGGACCACCCAACAGATCCGCAACCTCCTCATGGACCTCGGCGACCGGGCCGCCGACTTTCAGGTCCTGATCCGCGACCGCGCCGGACAATTCACCGCTTCCTTCGACGCAGTCCTCGCAGACGCCAACATCACAGCCATCAAGATCCCACCCCGGACTCCCCGCGCGAACGCCTATGCGGAACGGTTCGTCCGCACCGTCCAGACCGAGGTCACCGACCGCATGCTGATCTTCGGTGAACGGCACCTGCGCACCGTCCTGGTCGAGTACGCGGCCCACTACAACGGACGACGACCCCACCGCGGCCGTGACCTTCAACCACCACGGCCCGACCACCCCGTCGCAGACCTGACCAAGGAAAGGATCAAACGTCGGCCTGTCCTCGGCGGCTTGATCAACGAATACGAACGAGCCGCCTAAAAGGCCAGGTAAACGCCGGTGGCCGAGTTCGGGCACCCCACAGGCAGAGCACGGCTGGACGACAGGCAGAGGTACAGGTGTCCGATCGCCTTCGACGGAAGGCCTATCGATCACCGGGTGGGATCGTCGAGTGAGCCAAAACCCCTGCTCAGGGCTCACGGACGAGTTTCGGGCACCCACACGCGAAGAAGTTAGGTCTCCGCGCCGGCCTCGTCGGTGGCACGGTCGCAGCCGTTGTTGTACTCGCTCAGCGTCCTGCGGGTCTCGTAGTGGTCGAGCATCTCGAGCAGGCGCTCCTGCAAGGCGTCGTCCGTCATCGTTCCCAGGGTGTGGTGCCGGTCACCGACGGACGATCCTTACGGCGGCCCGCGCGATGTAACTGAACGCCCACTCATCAGTGGGGCCGGAGGTCGCGCTCCTGTCCCGTCCCGCGGGCGTTCTCACCCGGCGTTTCCCCCGTTGCCGCCGCCCTGGTGCCTGCTCACAGTGGGATGTTGCCGTGAGTGCCGCGGTCGCCGGGCGCTGCGGCCAGCGCGAGCGTCAGCTCCCTGCGGGTGTCCGCCGGTTCGATCATCCGGTCGATCACTCCGAGGGAGATCGCTCGTGACAGGCCGCCGGCGGTATGGGTGTGCTCGTTGACGAGCGTGGTCCGCAGCGCGGCGAGCTCGTCGGGGGCGGCCGCGGCTAGGGCGCGCCGGTGCAGGATGCCCACGGCGGCCTCGGCACCCATGACGGCGACCTCCGCTTGGGGCCAGGCGAGGACGGTCGTGGCGCCCAGCGAACGGGAGTTCATCGCGATGTAGGCGCCGCCGTAGGACTTGCGCAGGACGACGCTCACCCGTGGCACCACGGCCTCGGCGAACGCGTAGAGGAGCTTCGCGCCGCGCCGCACGACGCCCTCCCACTCCTGACCGACGCCCGGGAGGTAACCGGGGACGTCGACGAGGACTACCAGGGGAAGCCCGAAGGAGTCGCACATCCGGACGAACCGCGCGGCCTTCTCTGCGGCGAGCGAGTCCAGGCAGCCGCCCTTGCGTAGCGGGTTGTTGGCGATGACGCCGATCGAACGCCCGGAGAGCCGGCCGAGCGCGACGACGACGTTCGGTGCCCAGCGCGGCTGGAATTCCACGTAGTCGTCGTCGGCGAGGCCGGTCTGGTGCGCCGCGCCGTTCCCGCCGTCCGGGTTCGTCCCGGTGCCCGAACCAGGCGGGCCGACCGGAGCGACCGCGCCGTCCGGGCCGTCGAGGACGGCGCGTACTACCGGGCGGATGTCGTAGGCGCGCCGCGGGTTGTCCGGCAGCAGGGAGCTGGGATCGAGTCCGTCGCGGGTGGCGGCGAGGTCGAAGGCCCCCGGTGCCGCCAGCAGCGTGGTCACCCGCCGCGCCCGCAGGTATGCGTCGGCTTCCGACCGGGCGGTGACGTGCACGACGCCGGAGCGCCGGCCGTGCGCGTCGGCTCCGCCGAGGCCGTCCATGTCGATCTGCTCGCCGGTGACCTGGCGGACGACGTCGGGCCCGGTGACGAACACCTTGCCCTCGGGCGCCATGACGATGACGTCGGTGAGGGCCGGTCCGTAGGCCGCGCCGCCGGCCGCCGGGCCGAGTACGACCGACACCTGGGGCACCCGTCCGGACGCGGCGATCATGGCGGCGAACATCTGGCCGATGCCGTCCAGGGCTTCCACACCGTCGCCCAGGCTCGCCCCGCCGGAGTGCCACAGCCCGATCACCGGGATACGTTCGGTGACCGCCCGGTCGATGGCGTCGGCGATCCGCCGCGCGCCCGCGGCGCCGATCGCGCCGCCCATCGAGGTGGCGTCGGTGCAGTAGGCGATGACGTCGGTGCCGTCGACCCGGCCGTGGGCGACCGTGACGCGGCAGGGCGGCGAGTGCGGGATAACGGTGAGCGTTCCCGGGTCGAGTAGGCGGGCTAGCCGTTCCCGCGGGTCGCGCGGTGGCCTGGGTTGTTCGGCCACGGTGATGCGGGTGCGGGTGGTCAACTCGGTCATCGGAGCGGCTTTCTGGTCATGAGGTCTCCCCGGTCTGGTGTCCGGCTCATGGACGGGTGCGGGACTCGCGCGGCGCGGCCACGGCCCGGGGGACGGCAGGTGCCGGCCCCCGGGCAGGCCATGGCCCCTTTCGGGTGACGGGCTGCGTGTGTTTCGGCCCCTTCGCTGGTTGCCTGTCCGCGAGGGTCCGAGAAAAGGCCTGAGAGCCCTGGAATACCTGACCGGTCAGGGCGACTGGTCGAGGTTGCTGAGCCAGTGGTGGAGATTTCGCGCGGTGGAGATGGCGTGCTCGTTCATCATCGTCTGGTGGTTGCCGCTGACGTCCAGCGTGAGATGGTCGATCTCCCAGTCTGTCGTCCAGCCGTGTTCCTCGATCGTGCTCTGGTCGCCGGGGGAGAGCTGGGGCATGCGCTCCTCGGCTCGGACGAGCACGATCGGTGCCTCGACCGGGTTCGGCTTCCATTTCTCGAACAGGGTCAGGTAGGCGCCCTGGGCGGTGACCTGCGCCTCGGTCATGAGTGCGAACGCCTGGTCGTTGACGGCGATCCCGCGCAGTTCCTCCTGGATCTCCTCGGCGGGAATCCGGTCGCCGGGGAGCCAGGTGTCGAGCAGCAGGACCGCCTTTGGGTGGATGCCGCGTTCCTCCAGACCGGCGGCGACCGCGTGCGCGAGCCAGCCGCCGGACGAGTATCCGGCGATGGCGATGGGTACGCCGATGAAATGGGCCGCGACCAGGTCCGTCAGTATCTCGACGACGAGGTCGGACGAGGCGGGCAGCTGTTCACCTTCCCCGAATCCGGGGAGGGACAGTCCGTAGACGTCTCGTTGGCCGTGCAGGTGGAGGGCGAGCCGGGCGAAGCTGTGCGGTCCGGACGGTGCGACCATTGAGGGCACGCAGACGAGCGTGCAGGGGGCCGGGCCGGCGGAGAGCCGGACCGGTGGCGGCACCGGGCCGAAGTCGGCCGCCTCGTGGAAGACGGGCCGCAGCTTGGCGACGGCCTGCAGGATTTCGACGCCCTCGACGAACTTCCCGTCCGAGCACGCCTGCCGGTACAGGTCGCGGACCCCGGCCGGCGCGGCGTGGGTGGTCGGCGCGGCCGGCCGCCCGGCACCGACGAGGGTCGCGAGGTACTCGGCCAGTTCGGTCACGGTCGGGTGTTCGAAGACGACCGGCGGTGTCAGCGCCAGCCCGGTGGCGGCGGTGAGCCGGCGGCTGAGTTGAACGGAGGCCAGCGAGTCGAAGCCGAGGTCGAGGAACCGGCGCCGCGGGTCCACGTCGTCGGGGGACTCGTGCTCCAGGATGACCGCGGCCTCCTCGCGAACCAGCCGGGCCAGCGTGCTGACACGTTCCTCGCCGGTCAGGCCGGCGAGGTCCATCCGCCTGCCGTCCGCTGGCCCATCCGGAGCGGAGCCGGCGGTCGGCGCCGGTCCGGCACCGTGCTCGGCACGGGTGGGCAGGCCGTCGAAGAAACGGCCGGGACGGAGCGCGGTGAACGGCGGCAGGAAGCGTCCCCAGTCGACGTCGACGACGGTGGTCGCCGCCTCGCCACCGGCGACCGCCTCGGTGAGGACGGTAACAGCCGGCTCCACCGGCAGCGGCGCGAGACCGCGTTCGCGGAGGTAGTCGCGCAGGCCCGGCTCGGCACCGAGACCGGCCTCGGCCCAGGGGCCGAACGCGACGGAGGTGGCGGGCAGACCGTGGCCGGCCCGGTGCGAGGCGAGGGCGTCCAGGTAGGCGTTGCCGGCGGAGTAGGCCGGCTGGCCGCCGCTGCCCCACGTCGCCGAGATCGACGAGATCAGCACGAAGGCTTCCAGCGGGATGGGCCGTGCGCCGTCCGGACGGGTCAGCGTGTCGAGTAGCGCCGCGCCGGTGGCCTTGCCTGTCACCACTTGCGCGAACTCGCTGAGGGTGAGTTCGCGCAGCGGCGCGGTCCGGCCGATGACGCCGGCGGCGTGGACGACTGCGGTCAGCGGTTCGCCGCCGCCGGCCGCCTCGTCGAGCAGAGCGATGACCTGTTCGCGGTCGGCTAGGTCGCACGCCACGACGGATGCCTCGGTGCCCAGTGCGGAGAGCTCGGCGACCAGTTCCGCGGCCCCGGGAGCGGCCGGGCCGCGTCGGCTCGCCAGGACGAGTCGGGACGTCCCGTTGCGGGCGAGGCGGCGGGCGACCTGCGCGCCGAGGGCTCCGGTACCGCCGGTGATCAGTACGGTTCCGTTCGGGCGCCAGACGGGCGTCCCCAGCCCGTCGGCCCCGCCGGCGGAGCTGACGCCCGCTTCCGTGCCGACGCCGGGGCGGGGGCCCGCGGGGGCGAGCCGGGCGACGAACAGTGCGCCGTCTCGCAGGGCCAGCTGGTCCTCGCCGCCGGGGCCGGTCAGCGCGGCGCCGAACAGGGCCAGCGTCTCGTCATCGAGATCGGCCGGAAGGTCGACGAGACCGCCCCAGCCACGGGGTCGTTCGAGGGCCAGCGTCCGGCCCAGCCCCCAGAGCATCGCCTGGGCCGGAGCGCTGACCGGGTCGGCGGGGCCGGTGCTGACGGCGCCGCGCGTGGCGCACCAGTACGGCGCGTACTGGCCGAGGTCGTCGAGTGCCTGCACGAGTGCGCAGGTCAGCGCGAGTCCGTTGGTCAGTTCCGGGTGCACGGGGTTGAACCGGCTGTCGAACGCGAGCAGCGAGAGGACGCCGCCGATATCGTTCTCGCGGCCGGAGATGTGCTTCGACAGGGCCGCGGCGACAAGACCGCGCTCCGCGTCCGTCCCGGAGAGGGGGACCTGGACCGGTGTTCCGCCGAGGCGTTCGACGACCCAGGACAGCCGGGACAGCGTGTCGTCGTCGATCCCAGCCGGCGGGGTCACCAGCAGCCACAGGCCGGTCATCGGCGCGCCGTTGGCGACGTGGTCGGCGACGGTCGCGGTGGCCTGCTCGTCGGAGAACGGCTCCCACCGCACGTGGTAGCGCCAGTGTTCCGGATCCGTTGCCCGCTCGGCGGCTCCCCGGTCCGTTGCGGTGGCGGTTGTGACGGGCGTCCCGTCCATCCAGTGGTGCGTGCGCTGGAAGGCGTAGGTCGGCAGGTCCAGGTGTTTTCCGCCGCGTACGGGCGGCAGCGCCCGCCAGGCGACGGGGATGCCTGCGGCGTCCAGCTCGGCCAGGGCGGCGAGCAGCATCTCGGGCTCGGGACGTCCGGTCCGGCAGGCCGCTACCTGCACCGTCTCCGCGCCGCCGCCTGCGGCGTTCGCCGGCAGGCAGGCCGGCACGAGCGCGGTCAGGACCGCGTCGGGACCGAGTTCGACGAACGCCGTCACGCCGTCCCGGTGCAGCCGGCGAACCCCGTCGAGGAAGCGGACCGGCTCACGCACGTGCCGCACCCAGTACTCGGCGGACGTCAGTTCCGTCACGGTGGCCGGTTCACCGGTGAGGTTGGACATGACCGGTATGGCCGGGGCGTGGTAGGTGACCTGCCCGGCCGCCGTCCGGAACGCCGTGAGCATGTCCTCCATGTGCGGGGAGTGAAAAGCATGGCTGACGGTCAGCCGTTTCGTGCGCCGCCCCCGGGCCGACCACTCAGCGGCCACCCGCTCGACGAGCTCGGCGTCGCCGGCGACGACCGTGGCGGACGGGCTGTTGACCGTGGCGATCTCGACCTTGCCGACGAGGTCGGCGATCGACGCCCGGACCTCCGCCTCGCTCGCGCCGATGGCGGCCATCGCGCCACCCGGTCGGCATTCCTGCATCAGCCGGCCGCGGGCGGCGACCAGCCGGCACGCGTCGTCGAGCGACCAGACGCCGGCGACGTGGGCGGCCGTCAGTTCGCCGATGGAGTGCCCGGCGAGGGTGTCGGGAACGAATCCCCAGGACTCCGCGAGGCGGAACAGCGCGGTCTCGAACGCGAACAGCGCGCACTGGGTGTAGGCGGTCTGGTCGAGCAGCGCCGCGTCCGGCGAGCCGGCGGGAGCGAACATGACCTCGCGCAGCGGACGCTCGAGCAGCGACGCGAACCGGCCACAGATCTCGTCCAGCACCTGCGCGAACACCGGGTAGGCCTGGTAGAGGTCACGGCCCATCCCCGGGTGCTGGCTGCCCTGCCCGGTGAACAGGACGGCGGTCCGGCCGTGGGCGATCGCCGGCCGGGCGACGCCCGCGACGAGCCCCGCCGCGGGGCGGTTCTCGGCGAGCGCGGCGAGGGCGCCGGCCAGGCGTGCGCGCCTGGTGGGTCCGGCTGGGACGACGACGACTGCCCGCGACTCGAACCGGGTGCGCCGGGCGAGGGTGAAGGCGATGTCGACCGGATCGAGGTCCGGGTCCCGGGCCAGGCGTTCGCCGAGCCGTGCCGCCTGGGCCCGCAGCGCCGCCTCGGTCCGGCCTGACAGGACGATCGGCACCGGGGCCATCGGCACTGGGTCGGCCACCGCCGGGGCCTCTTCCAGCACGGTGTGGGCGTTGGTGCCGCTCACACCGAACGCGGATACCGCCGCCCGGCGCGGCGCGGCGCCGTCGCGTTCCCAGCCACGCTCCTCGGTGAGCAGCGCGACGTCTCCGTCCGCCCAGTCCACGTGGGGCGAGGGCTCCCGTACGTGGAGGGTGCGCGGCAGCACTCCGTGCCGGATGGCCTGGACCATCTTGATGACGCCGGCCACGCCGCTGGCCGCCTGCGTGTGCCCGATGTTCGACTTCAGCGACCCGAGGTGGAGCGGCCGGCCGGCCGGGCGGTGCCGGCCGTAGGTGGCGATGACGGCCTGGGCCTCGATCGGGTCGCCGAGGGCGGTGCCGGTCCCGTGTGCCTCGAGGACGTCCACGTCGCCGGGCGCCAGACCGGCGTTTGCCAGGGTCTGGTGGATCAGTTGCTGCTGGGAGAGGCCGTTGGGTGCGGCCAGGCCGTTGCTGGCGCCGTCCTGGTTGACGGCCGTGCCGCGGATCAGTGCGAGCACCGGGTGGCCGTGGCGCCGGGCGTCGGAGAGCCGCTCCAGCAGGAGAACCCCGGCGCCGTCCGCCCACCCGGTGCCGTCGGCGTCCGCGGAGAAGGCCTTGCACCGCCCGTCGGGAGCGAGACCCTGCTTCTGACTGAATTCCAGGAGCATGCCCGGTGTCGTCATGACTGTGACGCCGCCGGCCAGCGCCAGGTCGCACTCACCCGACAACAGCGCCTGGCCCGCGAGGTGGATGGCCACCATAGAGCTGGAGCACTGGGTGTCCACGCACAGGGACGGCCCCTGGAGACCGAACGTGTAGGAGACCCTGCCGGCGATCACGCCGAGGGCGTTGCCGGTGAGCAGCTGTCCCTGGGCCTTGGCCGGAGCGCGGTGCCAGGGCGGACCGTAGTCCTGCAGCGAAACCCCGGTGAACACGCCGGTCCGGGTGCCGCGCAGGGATCCGGGATCCACGCCGGCGCGTTCCAACGCCTCCCAGGAGATCTCCAGCATCAGCCGCTGTTGGGGATCCATGGCGTTCGCCTCGCGCGGGCCTATACCGAAGAAGCCCGGGTCGAACATGCCGATGTCAGGCAGGAAGCCACCCTCGCGGGTGTAAATGGTGCCGGGATGCTCGCGATCCGGATGATAAAGCGCGTCAACGTCCCACCCCCGGTCGGTGGGAAGGCCGACGACGGCATCCCGGCCGTCACGGACCAGCTCCCACAGTGCTTCTGGGGAATCCGCGCCACCTGGTAGTCGGCAGGCCATGCCGACGATGGCAACCGGGTCGTCCTCCCGGGGCTTTCCAGCGGGCGCGACCGCCGTGACCTGTGGGTTCTCCGCGCCGCCGAGGAGACGCGAGCGCAGATAGCCGGCCAGCGCGTCCGGTGACGGGAGATCGAAGAAGAGCGTCGCCGGCAGCCGCAGGCCGGTCGCGGTCTCCAGCTCGGACTGCAACTGCCGGGCGACCTGCCGATAGATCCCGAGGCGGCGCCAGGGCGTGATCGGATCCGCGGCTATATCCGCGGGCTCTCGATCAGTCAGGGCGCCGACGAGTTCCGCTATCAGGTTCAGCAGGGCTCGAACCTGATCGGAATCCGGTTGGCCGGCGAGGCGGTCACGCAACCCGCCCACGGAACCCCTGGCACGTTCGGCGGGAAATTCGCCGGTTCTGGGAGTAGCGTGCATCCACCTCTCCTGGAGGGAGAAACGACAGGTCGCTGTACATGGGTTCAGCACGGAGAAACCGCCCGTGCCAATTTTTGCTTACTGTTACGCTCCCTCGATTCCGGTGCAACGCGTTATGCCACCTTCTTCCTATTTGCAGGGGTATCGCTTGACAGTCGCGCCGGACCCCGCCGCGGTGGGTGAATTTTGGTCGTTTTGGTCACGAGAATTTACCGTCGCGGCCTTGGCAGGCGCGATTTCGGGAGCGTCGGAAAAACTCGTTCAGCGGCCCGGAATTACCGTCGATCCGTGCCTGTCGGCGGAGTACTTCGCGCGCGGCCGACGGGCCTGACCAACCTGCCGCTGCACGACTTCACCCAGAACCAGCTCTGGTGCGCCCTCGTCGCACTCGCCCTCGACCTGACCATCTGGACCCAGACGCTCGCCCTCGCCGGGCAGCCCGCGCGGTGCTGGGAACCGAAACGGCTACGCCACCGGCTGTTCTCGCTCGCGGGCCGGCTCGCCCGCCACGCCCGCACCACCGTCCTGCACCTCGCCGCCCACCACCCCTGGATGTGATGGCGCGCCGTCTGACTCGTGCCGCTACTCCGACCTGGCGCGACCCGCCGGGAGCTCTGGCCGTCCCATACGGAACCGCCGTAGCCACCACCTCGGCGGCGAAGGCCCGCTACGCCCTCGGCCCTCACCGTGGCCGTAACCACGCCAGCCAGGGCCAGACCGTGACCCTGATGATGCGCAACGTCGCCCGGGACGAGACCCGCATGGTGCGCCACCTCGTGCGCGAGCTCGCCGACCACGCCGACGAAGCGCTGTCCTACGAGGTGCGGGTCGCGAGCGCGGAGTTCGTCCGCGCGACCGACCCCAATCTCCCCGAGGGGTCCGGGACGATGATCCTCACCGCCGAGCAGGAGACCGTCGACCGGCTCGGCCCCGACGAGCGCACCCTGATCACCGACCTGATCGGCGCGATCATCACCGACTACACACCCGTAGCCAGTACATCTCCGCTGACCGGCTCCGCAAGATGGCTGCGCGACATCGTCAAAGACGCGCTCACCGCGGTGCGGATCCACCCCGGGGTGTACTTCGTGCACCACCGCCACGCCCCGCCCTCGCTGCGCGTGGGACCACGCCTGCCCGGCGGACCCCCGCACGGTCCCGTCGCCCCTCCCGCTGAGCGTGCGTTTTTGCCGCCGGGTCGGAGAGGGAGGGTCGACAGCGCGTTCGCGACCAAGGCCCAGGTTGACCTGGAATCCATCGCCCGCGACATCGCCCGCGCCCAGGCCGAGGGCCACACCCCTACCAGGTCCGCCGGCTCCACCAGCGCTACACCGCCGTCTACCAGGCCGCCGAGCAGTACCAGGCCGACCTCGACACCCACCTCACCGCCACCGACGCCATCCTCCAACTCGTCCAGGCGCAGATGGCCACCCTGATGATCAGGGTTGCTGATGCGGAGACCGACCCGGCTCAGGAACAGCCCTCTCGGGCCTGCGAGCAAGGTAACTGCGGGCCTGTGGGGCTCCAGAACTTGGGTTTCGGCCTCTGATCTGCTCTTTTACAGCTGACGTGATCGTTTGGGGGCGTCGTCAGGCGGCGTTGCGGTATTCGTTGATCATGGCGCCGAGGATGCGTGTGCGACGGACGGCGGACTCCGAGGTCGATGTGACCATCGGTGGCGGGTCGGGTGGGTGCTGGTCGAGGGAGCGGTGGGGCCGGTGGATGTTGAAATGCTTGGCGTAGCTGCTGAGGACCGACGTGAGGTGCCGTTCGGAGACGATCAATAGTCTGTCGGTGCATTCCCTGCGGACGGTGCCGACCCAGCGTTCCGCGATCGCGTTCGCCTGCGGTGACTGCGGCGGTGTGCGCACCACGTCGATACCGCCCCCGGCAAACACAGCGTCGAACGAGGCCGTGAACTTCGCATCTCGGTCACGGATGAGGAGGAACCGGTGGGTGTGTTCCTCGAGATCCATCAGCAGGTTCCTGGCCCGCTGGGTGACCCATGCCGCGGTCGGATGCTTCGTGACCCCGAGGACATGGACACGGCGAGTGGCGTGCTCGCCGACGAAGAACACGTAGATCCGTTGGAGGAACACGGTGTCGACGGTGAAGAAATCGCAGGCCAGGATGCCGGAGGCCTGGGCGCGTAGGAATGTGCGCCAGGAGGTGTCGGACCTGCGGGGTGCGGGGTCGACCCCGGCGCGGTGCAGGATCCGCCAGACGGTGGCGACCCCGACCGGGTAGCCCAGCCCGATCAGTTCTCCCTGGATCCGGCGGTGGCCCCAGGTCGGGTTCTCCCGTGCGAGGTGCAGGACCAGATCGCGGATCTCCCGGCGGACCGCTGGCCGCCCAGGGGTCTTGCGCGGGTCTTCACATGGCCTATCGTGGCCATAATGTCGTTCAGGGTAGCGACCATAGGCGGATGGTGCTGTCGCTGCTGGTGCTTGCCAGCACGCGGCCGTTCGGGGAGAAGCGCACCGAGAGAACCCAGCCCTGGTAGCCGGTGAGTGGCGCGCTGATGGGCTCCGGGTTGGACAGGTCGGTCACGTCCCACAGTCTCACGGAGTTGTCGAACCCGCTGCTGGCGAGAGTGCTGCCATCCGGGGAGAAAGCGAGCGACCAGACGCGGTTGGTATGCCCGGTGAGCGGTCTCCCGATCGGATGGGGGTCCTCCGGAACGGCAAGGTCCCAGAGTCGGACCACGCCGTCGGTGCTCCCGGTGGCAAGGAGTCGTCCGTTGGGGGAGAAGGCGGCCACGTACGTGGTGGCGGGTGTTGGCAGGGATTGGGTCAGTCGTTTAGGGGCCCCACGGTCGGCCATGTCCCAGATCGCGATGGTCCTGCTGTAGCCGGCGGCTACCAGGAGGCGGTTGTCCGCGGAGAAAGCAACCGATGTCACGAACTCCATATCGCTGCTCAGTCGCGCGAATTGCCACGGTCTGGCGTGGTTGGTCATGTCCCACAGCCGCACCGTCGTGTCGTCGCTGCCGGATGCGAGCGTGCGGCCATCCGCGGAGAACGCCACCGACCATATCGGTCCCGAGCCGTCGGTCAGCGCACGACCAGCCGGCTGGGGAGCCCCGATGTCGGCTGTGTCCCACAGCCATATGGATCCGTCCCAGCTGCCACCGGCCAAAATACGCCCATCTGGCGAGAACGCCAGTGATGTCACCCCGTCGCGTGGGCCGGTTAGGGCAGGATCGATCCGGACGGGCGTGGCGGGGTCGGTCATGTCCCACAACCACACTCCGCCTTTCCTGCTACTGCTAGCCATTACTTTCCCGTCGGGGGAGAACGCGGTGGACAACGCCCAGCCGTTCTGATCGGCCAACGGGCGCCCGAGCGGCCGGACACCGGGTTCATGCCCGAGAATCATGGTGAGAATGAGAACGATACCTACCACGCTGGAGAACAACACCATGATGATAGCTGCGACGGAGATACTCCGGCGGTTCCACTTCCAGCCGGATCTGCGCGCGCCGTGAAACCGGCTGTGTTCATTCTGTGCGGCTGGTCTTGGTGCGGAGTCGTCCGCGGCTGCGAGTGCTGGTGGCACCAGAGAGACCGGATGGGTTGAGTACTCGGCGCCTTCAACAGGATCGGTGTTCTCATTGTCGCCGCCTGCGGTGGGAAGTTCGGTGCCGTCGCTCGTCGAGATCGACGCCGCAGTTTCCCAGAGTCTGAACAGGCGTGCGATTTCGTCCCCGTCGGCGCCGCATACTCGCGCGACGCGTTCGATGGTGCCGAACTGTACTGGCACGGACTGGCCTGTGCAGTAGCGCTGTACTGTGGATCGACCCGCGTTGACCTTTCGGCCGATCCATTCGTAACTCCGACCGCTGCGCTGCTTGAGTGCGGAGAGGAGTTCACCCAGCTCCTCGGAGGATGAGGCCGTCCTGACGGGTTTCCCTAGATCCCCATCCCGTGGTGAAGTCATGGCCAGCATGCTACCGACGGAGGGCGTCCGAGGATCTCCGCGTCCCAGTGCGCTGCGTTTCCGCAGGTCACAGCCGGTCCGATGTCCCGGGACCCCAACCCAGCTTAGCCCGGTTGTCAGATACTGGGCGGCTCTGCGACGCTACTGAAACCGCCAGCGGACGAGGCTCTCCCAGCCATCGTTGAGGCGCGGCATATCAAATGGCCCTGGGGCTTACGATCATATTTCCAGAACCGGAGAGCCTCAGATTTGGTCCCGGTGGATCGCTGTCGAAGCAGCTGATTCTCTGAGCTGACAGAAACGGTGCGTGGGAGTTAAGAAATGCAATCTGTAATGACAATCAAACTAGGCTGGAGGGCGGACTGGTGAAAGGATGGCCGCGACTCCCGTCGTCGTGCCTGCGACAGGTCTGGAAGCAGTTCGCGATCGTCGTCGGCGGAATCCTTCTGGCGCTCCTGGCGGCGGCGAATCTTCCTGGTCCATCCGCGCGGCCGGCGGGAGTTGGTGCTTCGGCGGTCACGCCGGGCGCGAGTGCAAATGCGCCGGACCAGATACCGCATCTGTTACGCCGATACGCCCAGACCGCTGTCCCTTCGCTCCCTTCAGATGCCGCCCCGATCAGAGCCACCCGAGCTCCGGTCGTTGTCCCCAACGTGGTCGGCCTGGACCTGCAGACGGCGGAGGGCGTGCTTTTCCCCTCGCTATTGCCCAGTGCCATCGATGATCCGGCCTGGCGCGGGCGGAGGACCGTCGGGTCGCGCTGGGTGGTCGTGACGCAGAAGCCGGTCGCCGGCAGCCAGGTGCCAGCGCTGACCACTATCGATCTGTACGTGGTTGAGGCTCGGGAGTCGGATTGAGTCCGCCCCGGCGGGCCTGGGGAAGAGAGCGTCCGGGAGGAATCTGCCCGGTGCAGGATCCGGAAAGGGCATACGTGTCGGGATCGACTCGGTGTCAGTGGGGAACTGGTATGTATTTTTCTGCCAAGCGCGACTTTCAGGTTACTGAAAGGAGAGCGGAGTATCTAATCGCTGGGCGGTGGTTGCGGGTCGCTACCGGGGCCGCGGCGTCGGGGGCTGCGCTTGCGACGATGGGGATCTTCTACCTGCGCGCCTCGATGCATCCGTCTGGCCTCGGCGGAGAAGCGGAGGCTCGGGCGATGGTGGAGTGCGTGTTGCTGATTGCATCGGTCACGCTGGCGACGCTGGCCGGCTACCAGGTCGCCGCGGACGGGACGCGCCGAGCGTACGCGCAGGCATGGACAGCGGGCATCCGGGAAAAGGACAGCAATGCCCGCTTTTGCGCCCGGTATTTCTTCGGCCGCGCGGTTGACCGGCTCGGCAGCGAGAACAACACGACTCGCCTCGGCGGGATCTACGCCCTGGAGCGGATCGCGATGGACTCACCGAGTGACCAGCGCGCGGTCGTCGAGGTCCTCTCCGCCTTCATCCGCACCCGCAGCACGGACCCTACGCTGCGGCCCGCCGCGTCCGGTCCGGTCGTTCCGCTGCGCCCTGCCGTGGACATCCACGCTGCGGTGGCGGTCCTGGGGCGTCTGTCCGTCCTCGACGGTGTCCCCCGCGCGGACTTGAGTGGTGCGAAGCTGACAGGTCCCGCCGCCCTGCACTGCATACAGGCCAGCTATGGCAACCTCAGCAACACCGACCTCACCGGAGCGGACCTCAGCCACGCCCATCTGGGTCGGGCGGACCTCACTGCCACCCGGCTGGGCGGCACGGATCTCACGGGCGCCTCGCTGAACGAGGCCAACCTCAGCTATACCTGGTTGGGCGGAGCGAACCTGACCCGCGCCCGGCTAGGCGGCGCGGATCTCACGGGCGCATCGCTAAGCGGAGCGAACCTGACCCGCGCCTGGCTGGACGGCGCGGATCTCACGGGCGCATCGCTAAGCGGAGCGAACCTGACCCGCGCCTGGCTGACCGAGGCGGACCTGACCGGCGCCTGGCTGGGCGGAGCGAACCTCATCACCGCGGTGGGACTGGTCCAGGATCAGATCGACGCGGCATACGGCGACGGGTGGACGCGGCTACCGCCGGAACTAACGAGACCGGCCTCGTGGACCTCGGCCGAGGCTGACGAGTACCGCCCGGCAGATCCACACCAGTTCGTCGGACAGTGGCATCCGGAGGTGCTGGCGGGGCAGGAAAACGCCCTGTCCGCCTGGGACTATCACCAGACGATCCTTCCGAAGGTCGTGATTGTGTGAGCGAGGCGCCGCACGACCTGGCCGTGCGCCAGGCTCCGGCGCCGGTACGTCCGGTGCAACGCGCCTGCCCGGGTCGGCGACCGGCGGGTCCGCCGTTCGCGCGCCGCGCTCATGCGGGCCGCGGTGACCTTGGTGGCAGAGCGGGGCACGACAGCGATCAAGGTGTCTGATCTCGCGGAGACGGCGGATGTCAGCCGCCAGCTGATGTATCTGCAGTTCGGTGATCGTGACGCCCTGTTCCTGGAGGCGGCACGTGATCTTCTGGCGCGGGAGCTTCTGCCCGACATCACCCAGGAGCCTGAGGGCGGACGCCTTCGAGTGCTGGTCACGACCCGGCACTTCGCGCGGTACCGGTCCTTCTACCGGGCGATGCTGATGGGGTCGTGTGCGTTCGGTCTGGCCAGGATCTTGCACGGTCTCGTCGCTCCGTTCGGGCAGCAACTGGTGGTTCGGATGTCCGACGGGTCACTCGCCCCGGATCTCGTCGAGGACTTTGCCGGGTTCGTTGTCGGTGGGTGGTCCGCGCTTTTCGCTTCGTGGGTGGTGGATGGGCCCGATCCCCTCGACCCGGAGGCGTTTGCGGACCGGCTGATCCGGATGCTGTCCGCCGTCGCCCTCCGTGAACGTCCACCCGAACTGATGATCACAGTTGGAGAGTTGGACTGATGCCTGCTGACATGAGCCCCCGTGGCCGAGGGATCGCACCGGGTTGGCTGAGGGCGGCGCTGCTCTGCTGCCTGCTTGCCGCCACTGCGACGGTGGCGGGCTGCTCGGACGGGGCGCCGCAGAAGCCGACGACGTCCGTGATGCCCGCGCCGCGGCCAGCAGGGCCAGCGGCCGACTTACAGGAGCTGACCGGCGGCAAAGGGGTGAACATGGGCTCGCCGGTGGTGGTCGACTTGACCGGGCCCGGCTACATCCAGAACGAATATGTAGCCTCGGGCACCGCGACGTCCTACCGGCCACAGGGTGCGCTGGCCCGCGATGGCCGCTGGGTTTTCCAGCCCGCCGATGCTGCCGCCTACCGCACCCGGGTTCTCGTCCGGCGTCCGGCGGATGCGCGGGACGTCAGCGGCACCGTGGTCATCGAATGGCTGAATGTCAGCTCCGGCGTCGACTCGGACGTCGAGTGGTACAACACCTATGAGGAGCTGATGCGGCACGGTGACGTCTGGGTGGGCGTCTCGGCCCAGCACATCGGCGTGATGGGCGGGGACGTACTCACACCGTCCGCCGCCGGCAGTACGACAACCGGCCTACGGGGCGCCGATCCGGCCCGATACGGGTCGCTCAACCAGCCCGGGGACGGCTACGCCTTCGACATCTTCACCCAGGTGGCCCGGGCGATACGCGCGGGCGGTGTGGCGATGGGCGGCTCCACGCCGAAATACCTGCTCGCCGCCGGCGAATCCCAGTCGGCGTATGCCATGGTCACTTACATCAACGGGGTGCAGCCGCTCACCCAGGCATTCGACGGCTTCCTGGTCCACAGCAGAGGCAGCGGCGCACTACCGCTCGTCGGGCCAGGCCAGTCCACCAGCCTCACCGACACCGCCGCGACCACACCGACACTCGTCCGAAGCGATACCGGCGTGCCTGTGCTCGACGTCCAGACCGAGGGTGACCTCACCGTCGTCCTGAACTCCCTGCGGGCGCGGCAGGATGACAGCAGCCGGTTCCGCCTCTGGGAGGTGGCCGGAGCCGCACACGCCGACGCCCACGCGCTCGGCCCGTTCGTGAATGCGCTCGACTGCGGGGTGCCAGTCAACAACGCCCCGACACACATCATGGTGAAGGCCGCGATCCGTGCCCTCGAGACCTGGGTCCAGGCCGGGACCCCACCGCCCACCGCGCCGCGAATCACGGTCATCTCCGGCGACAGTCCCGACGTCGCCCGCGACACCGACGGCATCGCCGAAGGCGGCATACGTACCCCGCCCGTCGATGTGCCAGTCGATATCCTGTCTGGTACTCCCGCAACGAACGCCTCAGTGCTCTGTGAACTGTTCGGCTCGACGAAACCACTGCCGGTCACGCGCATCGCCATGCTCTACCCCACGAAGGACGCCTACCTGCAGCGTTATACCGCTGCGGTCGACAAGACCATGGAGGCCGGTTTCGCGCTGACTGCCGACCGCGCCGCGCTGCTCGCCTACGCACAACCAGATCGCATCCACTGAGTGCCCGACGCAGGTCATCGCCCTCCGCCGTACAGGCAGATTCAGACACGCTTACCGGGCTGAAAGGCTGCGCATTCATGCCAATATCATACGTCTGCCGCCCTCGCCCCACCGGAGCGCGGTACGCACCAAAAAGCCAGATTGACACCCTGGTCGTCAGTGGCGACTCGTCGTATGCCGAGTCCATCAGGATGAACATCGAGAAGATCTCCGGATTTGCCGTTGGTGCGGTGACTCTCACAGGCGGCCAGTCCATACGGCTACTCACTCACAACTCGTATGATCTAGTCATACTCGACCTCGACCTGTCCGATATGGCTGGCCTTGAAGTATGTAGATCAATTCGGTCCCGTAACGCGGGGCCGGACATAATCGCTGTCACCGCCGACCGTGAACTTGCAACAGTCCGAGTAGCCGTCTCCTACGGAGTCATTCATTACCTGGTGAAGCCTTTCGATTTTGCCGACTTCCGGGCCCGCCTCCACCGGTACGCGCTATTCCGACAGCAGGTCGCGGATAATGCCACCGGCCAGATAGGACAGCACGAGATCGATTCCGCTCTGGCCATGCTGTCGCCAGACCCCACGGCGCAGCCAAAAGCCCCGAAGGGCCTGACCACGGCGACACTCGATGCCATCGTCACGTGCCTGCGCGCGGCGTCCACGCCGGTCTCGTCGGACGATGTTGCCAGAACATTAGGCATTTCCCGAGTAACCGCCCGACGTTACCTCGAACGGTTGGCCCAGGAACGGCTGGCAATCCGCCGCCAACGTTATGGACGGCCTGGACGCCCGGAGCATCTCTACTGTTGGCGGGCAGGGGATCAAGAACCTGAAACCGTTCACATGGGCCAGGGGGCCCGAAGAGATCCTGACAGTCTCCCCCCTTAGAGGGTGTCTGAAAAGAGTC
>NZ_SJXI01000106.1:0-7593 GCF_004337455.1 Parafrankia sp. BMG5.11
TCTCGGTCCAATCCGCCGGCCGCCCCATTCCCACACCTCCGGATCGAGGTGTTGCGACGACCAGTTGAATCCGCCCAAGATACGTCGGATGCCTACCATCGCGTCCTGAAACGCCACGGCGCGCGCCCGTCGGTCGACGCCACCGGAGTGTGCTGGGACAACTCCGCCGCGGAGTCGTTCTTTGGAACACTCAAGAACGAACTCGTCCACCGGGAAACCTATCCGACCCGCCGCGCCGCCCGTACCGCGATCGCCGAATACATCGAAGTCTCCTACAACCGGCAGCGACTCCACTCCACGCTCGGCTACCGCACCCCAGAACACATCGAGCGCGTATACCACTCAACTCAGAACGAAGTGAAGGAAGCAGCATAAAGCTGCTATAGTCCGTCTACGTCCGTGTCCGAGAAACGGGCAGCACCTCAGTCAGTGTTCAGGCGACGCGGGTGTCATACTCCTCGCGATTGGCGAGCACCTCGTCCATGTGCGCCTCGGCCCAATCCTTGATGCCGCGCATCATGTGGTGGAGCGAGAGACCCAGGTCGGTCAGCTCGTATGTGACGGTGACCGGCACGGTCGCCGTCACGGTGCGGGTGACCAGGCCGTCGCGCTCGAGGGAGCGCAGCGTCTGGGTGAGCATCTTCTGGCTGACCCCGGCCAGCCGGCGGGCCAACTCCGAGTAGCGCATCGCTCGTGGCTCGCCGACACGGTTGCTGCCGGGGGCGTGCGGGCCGTCGCTGCCGAGAGCTGCCAGGACCAGCGTCACCCACTTGTCGGAGATCCGGTCGAGTAGCTGGCGGCTGGGGCAGCGTGCCAGGAACGCGTCGTAGTCTGCCTGCGCCTGTGCCCGCTTCTGGGCTGCCGTCAGTGTTGGCATCGACTGCTCCTTCCTACCGGGCGGTGCCCTACGCACTGTGAGGTGCGTACTTCCTAGTGGAGAGTTATCCCTCAATAGTGATGTGGGATGACCGTCGAACACAAGCCCACAGGGAGTGAACCCATGAGCATGTCCACCTTCCGCACCGCCGTCGTGCGCACCCCGGGCGGACCCGGCTCGATCGAGATCATTGACGTTCCCGTTGCCGAGCCCGGGCCCGGCGAGGTCCGGGTCGAGATCGCCGCTGCGCCGGTCAACCCCGTCGACCTCGGGGTCGCGGGTGGCTTCTTCCATGCCATGGGGCTGATCAATCAGCCGGAGCGTACCGGCCTGGGTTGGGACTTCGCCGGCATCGTCGTAGCCACCGGCCGCGGCGTGGATCTGGCCGTCGGTACCCGGGTCGCCGGTCTGGTGGTTGGGTTCGACCGCGACTTCGGCACCTACGCCGAGCAGCTCGTCGTGCCGGCCGCCGACCTCGCCGTCGTGCCCGACGGGCTGGACCTGGTCGCGGCGTCGACGGTGCCGCTCAATGGGCTGGCTGCGGCGCAGATCGTCGACCTGCTCGGTGACGCGCCCACCGGCGGTAACCGGCTGCTGGTGACCGGGGCGGCCGGCGCGGTCGGGGGGTACGTCGCCTCGCTCGCGCAGGACCGCGGCTGGCGGGTGACCGGCCTGGCCCGAGCCGAGGACGAGGAGTTCGTCCGCAGCCTCGGCGCCGGCTTCACCACGCACGCCGAGTCGGGCTGGGACGCGGTCGCCGACGGTGCCGTACTGCAGGAGCAGGGTCTCGCCTTGGTCCGTGACGGCGGGGCGTTCGTCGGTATCCGGCCGAACGCCGTGCCGGCCACGGAGCGCGGAATCACCGTAGCCGTCGTGGTAACGCACCCCGACGGCCCGCGATTGGGCGACCTGCTCGCCCGCACCGCGTCAGGCGAACTTCCGACCCGAGTGCACACGGTCGTGCCGCTGGACCAGGCCGCCGACGCCCACCGGGCCATGGCGAAGGGCGGGGTGCGCGGTCGCTACGTGCTCCAGCCCTAATGGCCAGCAACATCCAGCTCGACGATCCGACCATTCACGTCATTGGGCTACTCAACCGCCTGTACCTGTGGCCGGGCAAGTTCCTGGCTGGACGCGCCACGTGGTGCCCAGCCAGGAACGCCAAACCTCATCAACCCGACCGCGTGCAGGGAACCACGGACATCGACACCACGAGCGGTCGGTCGGACAGCCGTTCCACTTCCAAGGATGTGGAACGGGCCCGCGTGTCCGGGCCGGACATGACGGATCTTGGTCGTAACCTGCGGTCGTGCGTGGATCGCCCCCTTCGCCGTCGCCTCTCGGCCTGGCCGAGCTGCCCGAGGCCGCACGGGCGGAGGCGCTGCGCCGGTGGCGGGTGCTGCGCCCGTACCTGGAGGACGGGGTGCCACTTCCCCGCGCGGCCGGCGACGCGGGAGTGCGGCTGCGCACGGCCGAGCGGTGGCTGGCCCGGTACCGGACCGACGGGCTGGCTGGGCTCGTCCGGTCGGCGCGCTCGGACCGAGGCACGCGGCGGCTACCCAACGAGCTGCGGCTGCTGATCGAGGGCCTGGCCCTTCGTCCGCCGGGGTCATCCGCAGCGCACGTGCACCGCGTCGTCGCCGGTGTCGCCAAGGACCAGGGGTGGTCGGTGCCGGCGTACGCCACCGTGTACGCGGTCATCCGGGACATCGACCCGGCGATGCGGACCCTGGCCCTGGACGGGGACAAGCGGTACCGGGAGGTGTTCGACTTGATCCACCGCCGGGAGGCGTCCAGTCCGAACGAGATCTGGCAGGCCGACCACACCCAGCTCGACCTGTGGGTGCTCGGCCCGTCGGGCAAGCCAGCCCGGCCGTGGCTGACTGTGATCGAGGACGACCACTCCCGGGCCATCGCCGGGTACGCGGTCAACCTCGGCGCGCCGTCGGCGATCCAGACCGCGCTTGCCCTGCGCGGCAGGCGATCTGGCGCAAGAGTGAAGCGGGCTGGCATGTCTGTGGCATCCCCGCCGCCTTCTACACCGACCACGGCTCGGACTTCACCTCCCAGCACCTGGAGCAGGTCGCCGCCGACCTGAAGATCCGCCTCGTGTTCTCCCAGCCAGGCCGGCCGCGCGGCCGCGGGAAGATCGAGCGGTACTTCGCCACGGTCAACCAGAGGTGCCTGCCCACCCTGCCCGGCTACGCCCCACGCGGCACCAACGACCGGGCCGGACAGAGGCGAAGCTCAGCCTCGCCGAGCTCGACGCGGCGATTGGCCGGTTCATCGTCGCCGAGTACAACCAGCAGCCCCACAGCGAGACCGGCCAGCCGCCCCAGACCCGCTGGGACGCAGCCGGCTTCCTGCCCCACCTGCCCGCCAGCCTGGAACAACTCGACCTACTGCTGCTCACCATCGCCAAGCCGCGCAAGGTCCACCCCGACGGGATCCACCTGTTCGGCCTGCGCTACCTCGACGCCACCGTGCTCGGCGAGTACGTCGGCGAACCGGTCACCATCCGCTACGACCCGCGCGACATTGCTGAGATCCGTGTGTTCCACGACGACCGGTTCCTGTGCCGGGCGGTCTGCCCCGAGCTGGCCGCGCAGACCATCGGCATCAAGGAGATCACCGCCGCGCGCAACGCCCGCCGCCGCGGCCTGGCCCAAGGGCTGACCCAGCGCGCCGGCGTTGTCGACCGACTCCTGGCGGTGCACCAGCCACCCGACCCCGCGCCAGCCCCGCCGGACCCCGAACCGACGCGCCCCGCCTCGGCGCTCAGGCTCTACCGGGAGGACTGAGCCATGGCCGACCCCAGCGAGCGTGTCGCGGACACCCCCGAGCAATGGGCAGCCAAGGAGGCGACCGTCGCCGCGATGCCCACCCCGCCGGAAGTCGACGACGAGCCCGCGGCGGAAGCGCCGTTCGTCGTCACCAAGGAGTACCGGCGCTTCGCCGAGTTCGCCGACGCGGTACGCCGGGACCGCTACATCGGACTGTGCTACGGGCCACCCGGGGTCGGCAAGACCCTGTCCGCGCGCCGGTACGCCCACTGGGACCTCATCGAGCCTGCCGTCCAGGCCTTCAAGTTCTTCGAGCCCGACCGCGTACCCCGAAAGATCCTCGACACCCGCAGCGCGCTCTACACCCCCAAGGTCCACAACAGCCCCGGCCGACTCGACAAGGACCTGGCCTTCATCCAGGACCGGCTGTCCTGGATGATCCAGACACTCGAACACCCCGACCACGCCCCGCAGATACCGTCAGGCCGGTACGCCGAACTGCTCCTCGTCGACGAGGCCGACCGACTCAAGACCGCGACCCTGGAACAACTGCGGGACCGGCGTCGGGCGGATCCTGATCGGCATGCCCGGCATCGAGAAGCGCCTGGCCCGCTACCCGCAGCTCTACAGCAGCGTCGGGTTCGTCCACCACTACCGGGTGCTCTCCGCCGAGGAGCAGGCGTTCGTGCTGGCCCGCCACTGGCCCGAGCTCGGCCTGCACGACCCGGACGACTTCACCACCGCCGAGACCCTCGCCACGATCATCCGCATCACCAGCGGCAACTTCCGGCTCACCGCCCGCCTGATCGCCCAGATCAAGCGGGTCCTGGACATCAACCAGCTCTTCATAGTCACCAAGGAAGTCGTCGAGGCCGCCCGCGAGTCCCTCGTCATCGGCGTGCTGTGAGCCATCGGCCACGCCCGCACCGACACCGTCCGGATCTACACCCTCCTCACCCCAGATGACGCGCACCCATCTCGCCTTGCTGGCCAAGCGACCAGCGAGGCGAGCATGTCCTTACCGGAAGGCGTGGATGTGGCGCTGGGTCCAGTCGTCGAAGGCGCGCGGTGCGCGGCCCAAGATCTGCTCCGTGTGCGGGCTGATCCGCTGCTCTGCCGTGGTGGGCTCCCCGAGGATGGCCAGGGTGCCGTCGACCACCGGCTCGGGCATGAACCGCACCATCTGCGCGCGGGCTTCCTCACGCGTCTGGTCGACGAACCGGATCGGCTGGCCGAGCGCGTCGCTAATGATGTGGGCACGCTGTCGGGCCGTGGTCAGGGCCGGTCCCGTCAGTTCGTAGATCCGGCCGGCGTGATGGTCCTCCCTCAGGACCATGGCAGCGACCTCGGCGATGTCGGCTGGATCGACGACCGGCAGGCCGACGTCGCCGAACGGCGCGGCAACCGTCCGCTCGGTCTGAACTGACTCTGCCCACGCGTAGGCGTTGGACGCAAAGCCCCCCGGTCGCAGGATCGTCCAGGCCATGCCGGATTGCTGAACGACATTCTCGATGCCGCGCAGCGGTGCGTGGGAGACGGACTGCGGGCGGGTTCCGGCGGCTTGCGAGGAGAGCAGGACGATGTGTTCGACTCCACCGGCTTTCGCGACGTCGAGGATGTCGCCGGGGCTCAGATGCGCACCGGCACCCGCGACGAGCAGAAAGAGCGCATGGGCTCCGTCCACCGCCGGTCGCAGGGTCTCGGGCCGGGCCAGATCAGCCTGTTGGTATCGCACGCCTTCAGGGGTTGCCACCGGCAACGTTCCTCGCGATACCGCGGTCACCTGCTCACCGGCCGCGGTCAGTGCTTCTACGAGTACGCGACCGACGTTGCCGGTGGCTCCCGTTACTACGATCATGAACGGCTCCTCATGCTTCGACATCACCCGTGCCTCGATCGGGTGTAATCGCCGCCGCCCTGGTCTTGTTCGGCGGTGACCGGGCGAAGCTAGCATCACGGGTATAGTAGGTACCTACAGGAAAGTGACTATGTCGGAGGAGTCCGTGTGCAGCAGGACCAGGCGACCTGGATACCCTCGGCGTCAGCCGACCCCGCGCAGGCCTGCCCCGTCGCCCCGGTCGTAGACATCGTCTTCAGCCGGTGGACCACCCCGATCCTGTGGACGCTGAACTATCAGGGACGACAACGCTTCGTCGAACTGCAGCGGCGGATCACCACGATCACGCCGAAGGTGCTGACCCAGCGCCTCCGACAACTCGAACGCGACGGGCTCGTCGTGCGCACCTACCACCCCGAAGTCCCACCCCGGGTCGAGTACGAGATCAGCGACCTCGGCCGCAGCCTCGCTCCACTGTTCGCCCACCTCGCCGAATGGGCTACCGCCCGCCTTGACGAGGTGGAACAAGCCCGGCGCACCTACGACACAACGCCGCGGTAACGCCACTCCGCCACTGCCCTCCCGGAACAGTTCACTGAACCAGTCTTACGGGACATCACCGAGTGCGCGGTGCCGGTGTCAGTAGCCGGTTTCCTGCATTAACGTCAATCTGCGTGACCAGCGAGATCCTGCCGCCAACGACAACCTCGGCGTTCCCCTGTTCGCCGAGATGGAGCGCACCTTCACCGCCGAACGCGCCGCGAACGCCCGCGCAGTGGCTGAGGCCAAGGGCCGCCACGTCGGCCGGCCCATCGCCCACCCCACCGACAAGATCGAATACGCCCGGCTACTCAAAGCCCGAGGCGAGAGCCTGGGCGCGATCGCCACCAAGACCGGCATCCCGAAGACCTCACTGCACCGCTACCTGACAGACGTCGAACCCGCGACGACACAAGCGCAATAGCAGTGCAGGATCACCGCCACTTACCGGCGAAGATCACAACGCTCCTCGGTGGGGTGGCGGGCGGTCGCCGGATGGTGTCGACAGACGACCGTTTGCCGACACCGGGGACGCAAGCCATCAAGGTCCTTACCGGGCGCCCACCGCCTCGGCTTACTGAGCGCCGAAGGCTTGGGGTCGAGGAGGAACCGCGCAGAATTGAGTTAGGGCGGCCTGATCATCGGCAGCCGCTGGGTTGATGATCTGCGTGCCGGTGGAGTTCTTGACGGGTGCGCAGATTGCGGCGCGGGCGGTTCGAGGGTTGGTCCGCGTGGCGGAGCTGGAGCGGTTCTTCTTCCTGCACGGCTCTGCGCCGTGTCGGCTACGGTGAACGCATGTGCTGCTGCGCTGCTATGACCACCCGGACCGCCGTCTAGGGCGCGTATCTGGTTGTGATCAAAGGGGGGTCCGGGTGAACTCCTTGATCCAGATCATCGAGGCGCGGAGGTGAAGGCCGGCAAGGTAGCTGCCCGGGGTCTTGTCGTAGCGGGTGGCGATTCCCCGCCAGGCCTTCAACTTGTTGATCAGACGTTCGACGGTGTTCCGTTCCTTGTAGAGATCAGCGTCGTGGCGGACGGGGCGCCCCGCCCCTGCTGCCCTTCCTCGTGCGGTTGGCGGCCTGGTCGGCCTTCTCGGGAATGACGGCCTTGATGCCACGTCTGCGCAGGTAGGCACGGTTGCCGCGCGACGAGTACGCCTTGTCCCCGGCGACCGCCCCGGGTCGGGTACGGGGACGACCGACCGGCCCGGGTACCCGTACCTTCTCCAGCACGGGTATGAACTGCGGGCTGTCCGCGGCCTGCCCCGCGGTCAGCACGAACGCCAACGGCCGGCACCGCCGGTCAGCGGCGAGATGGACCTTGCTGGTCTGCCCGCCCCGCGACCGTCCCAGCAGAGCAGCGGTCAGCCGGACCTTGCGTCGGCGCCGGAGGTGTCGCCGTTGTTCCCGGCCGGGGTCGTCCACGATGTTCTGCCTGTCTTGTCCCTGCGTGCCGCCCCTTTTCGCCGGGTCTTCTCCTCCTCGGTGGCGGCTTTCTCCAGGGCGGCGATCACGTCTTCGGCCAGGTGCATCCGGTCAGCTCTCGTTGACTCATCT
>NZ_SJXI01000107.1:0-21464 GCF_004337455.1 Parafrankia sp. BMG5.11
GCGCGGCGACGATCGGCCCCGAGCCTTGCGGATCGGCGGCTTGCGCGAACGCGGCAGTGGGGCTCATCAACAGGGCAAAGGGCAGGAGGCGGGTCAAACGCAGCATGGTCTAGTTCGGCTCTCGTGATGAGGAAGGGCGTGAATGGATGGGCCGCGAGTGGTTGGACAGGCGCCCCATGATCGAAGCGACGTAGCCTTGCGTTTCACGGATGCGGGGAATGCCCCCGGCGGCGATCACCCGGCCGGGTCCCGCGTTGTAGGCGGCCAGCGCCTTTTCGATATTGCCGTCGAACCGGTCGAGTTGCGCGCGCAGATACCGCGCCCCGCCTTCGAGGTTGGCGAAGGGATCGTTGGCATCCACGCCCAGTTCGCGCGCGGTACCGGGCATCAATTGCGCAAGCCCGCGCGCGCCCACCGGCGACACCGCGTTCGCGCGCCAGCGGCTTTCCTGCCAGACCAGCGCCTCGATCAAGGTCGGGCTGAGATCGAACCGGCGCGCAAGTTCGGTGACCTTGGCGGCATAAAGCGCAGGAACCATGCCCGCCTGCCGGGCTGCATCGGCGATCGCGTGCGGAGGTACTGCAAAGTCGGCGGACAACTCCACCACATCGGCGGGATCGACTGCGGTCTCCGGCGCTTCCACCGCGGTCACGAGCACCCCTGATAGCCATCGGGCGCCATTCGGCCCGATTTCCATGACATCGGCGCGCGCAGCAACAGGGGGGCACAACAGCACCAGACCCGAGATCAAATGAGCAAGGCGGTTGATGATAACATCCCTTCCTGCCCCGAATGCGCCAGTATGGTTAAAACGAGGTAAACGCAACCAGCGCGTGACCCTGACCGTCAGTCCTGGCCATTCACGGCTCTATAACTGCCAACGGAAAGAACCACATGACTAGTAGCAGGATCATAGTTCACATCGATGCCGGCAGCTCGGAGCGTGGCGAATGTGACGTACTTCTCAGCAGAGGCCGACGATTTGAGCCACACGAATAGAGGGCGGTCCATCTCACGCTCGAGCAGGCCGATTAGATCCCCCAATCGCACAGACGCCTCTTCACCAGAGAGACTTTTCAGGGGGAGTATTCCGGCAGCTCGAGCCCCACCCGAAGGGAGGTTCTCCGACACTGCCGTTGCTGACTGGGAGGCCAGTGAAACAGTCGCAAGTCGATAACTTACCCCGCCGTCTCTCGCGACAGAAGTTCCACCGCTCGCGAGCAATACACGAGAACTCTCCTTAAGCACCGGGGGCACGCCGGAGATGGTTGACTGACGCTGAGACGGCGTGGGCAAGCTTGTAGGGGCGGGCAGGTCGAGTTGCTGCGAACTTAGCGCCTGCGGGGTGTGTAGTCGTGCCGCGGCATCGTCGTATCGCGCTGGCAAAGCGGCTTGGGACTGCTCCACGTAAGAGGCAATTGATCCAGTCGAAGCCCTCATCCCATCCTTCTCAAGAAGCTCGGGGTCATCGGAGCCAGGGGCCACAGGAAAGTGTAAGTCGCCTTCCGCAGTTTGCAAAGGGCTAGGGGTTGCCCCTGGCGTTGCTACCGTTTGTGTATGAACCGTCGGCTCCACATCAACCGCCATGGGCGGCTTTGTTTCTAGGTCAGAAGCGGCAAGTGGGGGGTGCAGGATCCCCTTGATATTCTCGTGAGGGGGCCCTGCAAACACCGACTTGTCTTGCTCGGGTAGAGAAAGTTGCCTTGAAATGTAGATCGAAGCAGAAGGCTCTTCATGCCCGGTGTCCCTTGGCTCTATGACCGAGGTAGAGCGGGGCGCTGCCTTCATGATGGACCGTGAGGCACCAGAGGCTCGACCCGGGCCGTTCCGCCACGACTGCCACTGTTGATCCGCGACTGCCAGCGGCCCAGAAGTTGCATCTGGCTGATCAGAAGGCGGTTGTGCAACTTTATCACCGGCACCCGAGGCGTTCCGGGTAGGGCGGTCCGAGAAGCGGAAGCTTGGATCTGGGTAGTGAGGACCAACCACTTCAGGGCGGGCGAGGTGCGCCTTCCCACTCGCTTTAGCTGCATCAAAGCTAGGCAGCCTCTCCTGGTCACCTTCGAGCAGTTGAGAGAAACCTGGGCTGGGGGCAGCAACTCCGGCCTGCTCAGTTATCCCTAATCCAGCCTCGTGCCTTCGGGTGGCGGAACTATCAGGGTTATCATACTCGCCGCGCACTGGATGCGCTTGCGAGGACATGGAACCGCCCGCCCACCTAACAATAGGTGACGAACGGGAGTAGGGCGCTTCCGCATCAGGCCACCACACGATAACTGCTATCGCGCTGGTGGACAAAGCGGCCAACGACACTGCCGCGGTTAAAACTGCAGTGTTGGAGGCGGGTTGCCGTTCCGGCATTTGAAAGGACGCTCGGGATTGATAAACCGAGAACAGTTGTGAGCCTGACCTGACGCTGCGCACCGTGCCTAGCTCCTGAGAGTGGACCACCCTCATAATCGCTGAGTTTTGCGTTAGGATCAACTAACCCGCGTGAACGCCCTGTGGACGAACCACATCGTTAAAATGGCTTCTCCCCGATCATGTTACCCGCAGATGCGTAGCGGCACACAAGGATATCTTCCCGTGTCCCCCGACTTACTGCGCAGCCAACTCGGCGCGAAGATCGCCACATCAATTGAGTGTAGTGGCTTACATCCCGGACGTCGCCGGTGGTGCTATTGTGCGGGAAGGTGCCGGGCTTGAAGAACCTTTTCTCCGAAATCCACAAGCTAACCATGGACTCCGGCGAGTACTTTGCAGCGGTTCCGCCCCATATGTTTTCACCGACCGGTTCGGCTCCTTGATCGTCGGGAGAATGAGCAAAACGGCCGGTTTTAGCCAAATAATCCGCCCAATCAGAGGCTCCGTCTGCAAGTTCATGATCCCAGCTGAGCGGAGGGCCCCCGTTTGAAGAGCGCTCGCGATTGTGCGCAGCAAGGACTCTCTCGTGGAAGCTGGCGCCATTGGCTGTCGCACCCAGCAGCACGGGTGATGCGAGCGCAAGTGCAGCAGAAGCGCCAATCCGCCAGGCTTTGGCAGGTGCCATATAACCCCCCCGTCGTAATCCGAAGGGGATCCTGCCGCGAGGATCTCAATAAATAGTTATCGAGTACCCGGGTGTGGTTCGTGAGCTACGATCTCCACTGCCTGTCCAACCTCGACTTCTCTGAAAAGACGGCGGGCAAACTCGTTAGGTAGGCCGATACATCCGTGTGTCGCTGCTCCCCATCGCACGTCACTTCCGTGCAGCGAGATGCCATCGTCAGTCAATCTGAGCGTATACGGCATGTCTGCATCGTAGATACTTGATCGGTGCTCCTCCATCTTGGCTAGCACGGGGAAAGTGCCACTAGGGGTGTCCTTGCCCTTCGCCCCGTATGTTATGACGGCACTGCCAATCTCATGCCCGCTGCGGAAGACAGAGATAATCTGCTTTTTTAGGTCAACGCGAACATGAACCTTGCCTAAGGGCACGCCATTGTCGCTCCAGACATGTTCCCCGTATCTGAGCCGGCTCTCGATGTTCAGAATAGAGCGCGCCTCGACAGGCAATAGCCCTTCAGTCGCAGCGAGCTCCCTCTCCTGCAGCGACAAATAGATTCTTTGAGGGTCGTTGATATGGAATGCTGCCGCGGTTGAATGCGGAACCTCTGTCGTCTTTCCCCCAGCGGCCCAGACCGACACCCCAAATAACGCGGCCACCAAGATAACAAGAGCGATTGAAACCCTCATGCTGCTTGGCGCAATCCTTGCGCATGCAACCGTTGCCTCCGCATTGCTCCAGCGCAAATCGCGAAGCCTACGATAAGTATGATCCATGTGCTCGGTTCAGGAACAGCAGGGACGTCAGGCTGAATTCCCGGATTACCCGTGGTTGGCGGCGGGAATTGAGGAGGCACGGCTGCGTTCCCACCACTTGGCGGTACAATGAAACCACCACCCCCGAAGAGCGGCGGCGAAAGGCCTGGAGCCGATCCTGACTGCAAATCCGGCAACAGGCCCAGCAAGGACAACGGGACTCCGCTCATGGGGTCGACTAACGAAGAATCGTACTGGGTCGGGAGCACAGGCGCTTGAGCGGTGGAGGATCGTGGCTGAAAAACCTTACCAAGTGCACGCTCTTCGGGAACAGGCGCAGGCGTATCGCCGCTCGCCGCCTTCCCTTGGCTGCGAGTGTCTCCCTTGGATTTTGTTAGTTCGCCCACCTCGCGCTCTCCTGGAGACCGGGCACTTAACAGGCTGGCTAAGTCCCTTGCCTGCGTGGTGAGGGCCATCGTGGCTTCAGGAAATACGAAACTGCTCACCGCGCCGACGGTGGCAAGCAGCGCCGCTCCTGCTGCTGTGAACGCCACCCATTTTTTCGGAAACCAGCGTAATATGTTCTGCATGAGTTTAGCCGCCCGGGTCGAGGGGGTCAGCCGAATGGCTGAATCTCCGCTGTCTCTTCTATCCTGCTCTACGTCTTCGCCGCTTGTTTGCTCCCTACAATCCAGCAGGGCAACTCGAATCGTATGTACACTGCTAACGCCAGCTTACCTTAGGCGTTAGCCTTAGGCGAATGACGAGTGGCTGCGAAAGAAGTCTGTGACCCAAAATGGGGCGGCCCAGCAGTGTCTCTTCAAGGTCCATTGGGGAAGCTCCTCAGCGACTCAGGTTGTGCGCGGACTGCCAGGACTCGCTAAAAGCCCGAGGCCGCTAGCTTAGGGGCGCTGAGCTGACGTTTCTGAGAGCCTCGCTGCTCTCTTGCCTCGCTGTGCAAAACGACCACCAGGCGGCGCGCAACAGCGCACGCGCGGCCGGTCGTGACCGAGGCCATCGGTTAATAACCGGCAAGACGCCAGCTGGGCCTACCTGCACCGGGCGATATACACCCCCGAACCAAGTTGCCTTGCAACATGCGCGGTCACCCGTAGCGCCGTAGCTGAGGTCATAGACCAACAGTGGTCGGAGCGTAACTTTAGCTCCGCCTCGAGACGCACGAGCATCAAGTAGACTTCATGGTCATTCAGTCGTGATTCAATGCTGGAGGCGTCACGAGCGCAGAACGGGCAGGATCCTCTTCGTATGCTCACCAGGTCCGCTCCGTGGCCCAGCCTAGTTTTATTGCATGCGGTGAGTGCCTCACGAACTTCCGCGCGAGGGCAACAAGGTCGATGCCGTGACGCTGCTCGAACGAGTGTTCGCCTATCGTGTGCTGCTCGGCGTGATGCACGCGGCACAAGCTGATGGTCCAGCGGTCGGACGGCTTGAGAGCAGTGCCGCCATCCGTCCCGCGGCGCACGTGCGCGCACTCAATTGGCAACTGCACGCAACCTGACACGCAGCACCGATGTCGCCGCACCCAGGCGCGATGGGCCGGGCAGGAGCGGGCCTCATGGACGCGCTTCCTTCGCTTCAGCCGTTTGGGCAGGCGCACGCTAGGCACGGTGCTCACCCCCGTTTGCCTTGGACGTCCGCTTGCGGATAGTCGGCCTGGCAGACGTCCGCTCCTTCGGCTGCACAGCCTCCAAATTACCGGTATTATCGCTCTCTTCACCGGTAATGGTAAGTTCTGCCTTCCGGGCCGCAAACCTGCAGCCGAGCGCGGCGTAGAGGTCAGGTAATTCGCGTGAGAGTGCGGCGAGGGCAGATCGGTGGTCGTTCTGCAATTGCTCAAGCGCCGGCACGCTGGGGCATTCCTGCAGCTGGTCCTGCAGCGCTTCACACCATCTGGCCCAACCCTCGGGTGGTTCGGCCGGCAGCGCTGGTGCCCTCAGCCGGTATGACCTTGCATCTGCGTCCTCTCCTTGCCCTGCGGGTACGCAGAACGCCTGCAGCACTGCGTACTTGTACGAAGACTGCATCGCCTTGGCTGTGGCCTTATCCCCGGCATCGAGCGCTTCTCCATAGGCCTCGATGGTGTGGCACGAGCCATCCTCTGCGCTGACTAAGTCGAACGCGACCTTCAAGGTCACCGCGACCAGCATTGCTCCGCCCTCTTCCTGTCGGTCAGTGGCATCCCGCTCGAGCACCCGTGGCAGGATGCACAGCCGGTGCGCTGCCAGAAGCGGCGCAAGCCGCTCCAGCACATCATCGATGCTGCGGTAGAGGTAGTTGTCGCGCGAGTTGAGCCGCGCCTTGGCAACACCGTCGTGCGCCAGCGCTCCCGCTACAGCGTTGATCGCCTGGTACACCCGCGCGATCATGCTTGGAGCTCCCGGATAGTGAGCGCACCAGCCTTGCTGCGCCTGGCTTCGATCCTGTGCCCAAACGCACGGGCAACGTCAGGCTCGACTAGCTCCTTCAGCGACGCAACCGCCGCCTGATGCTGGCGCGCCGCGTCGTGGTGCTTCAGCCAGTCGGCTGCGGCTGCCGCCCAGGCATTGCTGCCTTCAAGGCTTACCTCGCGCACGCCAACAGGCTTGGGAGGAGGCGGAGGAGCCAGCACAGCGGGCGCCTCGCCCGATTGGACGCATTCCCAGAACCTTGCTTCGGCTGCAAGAAGGTCCTCCTGGTACAGCCAGTCGGAGGCGATCTCGAACACGTCCCACTTCGAGTTGCCGAAGATCACCGACAGTATCGCGCGGTTACAGCCTGCTACGGCCATGTTGTGCTGGAGCTGCGGCATGTAGCGCACCAGCACTTCGTCGGGCCTAGCAAAGGCGTTGGTGTGCTTGGCCTCCCAGACAGCGCCTTGTTTCTCGACAAACCCGTCAAGCGTGCAGCCCCGCCATGGGTGCGCGGAACACGCGAGCTGCTCACCCGTCCTACTAACCTCTTCTCCTGTGGCACGTTCGTACCACTGGCGGTTGAACGCCTCGGTCCAGCAGCCGAGCATCACCGCGATGTTGGTCGATAGGTCCTCGGACGCATCCTCGCCGCGCTTCTCGCGCCACAGCCGCAGCACGCGCTCAGGAGAGCCGGACAGGATGGTGTTGGCATCGCTCCCGCCGATCGATCGGAGGCGCGCATTCCGCCGAGCGGGCGACAGCCCAATCCAGTCCAGCAAGGGCCATGGGGAGGCAGGTACATCCTCTCCCGTCTGATCGGGCGTAAGGGAAGGGGGTTGCCGCTGCGGAGTGGGTACGTCCTTGGAAGGAACGGGTGGACGAGAACTCTTCTTGGCGGTTTGAGGCGTAACAATTTCATTAGCGAGCATAATCGGTCTCCTGCAACCACCGACTACAGCGACTCGGCGGTTGCAGTGATCTGCTCGCTTCGCTGCAAAGAGCAACTCCGAAGAGCTCGAGTACTCCATCGAACAGTTGGGCCATAGTGAACGACCCGCTGAGCAGATCGCAGCGCGCGCATGAGCAATGCGCAAGTGATTATTGGTGTGGCTCTTCGTTTGATAGAGGAGCAAAGTGCGGTCTGTCACCATAGGAGCACGCTCTACTCATGACCCGCACAAGTGTAACTCACCCGCTGCAAGTTTCTTCGGCCAACTCTCGCCCCGGCTATGGCCGGGTTGGCATCACCTTCTGCCCTGGCAAGTGCCAAGCGAACGCAGCCACAGGGCCCTGGGTGCGCGATCTCCAGACTGATGTTGCTGCCATCGCCAAGTGGGGCGCGGCTGCCGTTGTCACTCTGCTCGAGCCGCACGAGATCGCGATGCTCTCGGTGGCGTCACTGGGTGCCGAGGTGGAGCGCCAGCACATGGCTTGGATCCACCTGCCGATCCGCGACGTGTCGGTACCAATCCACGAGTTCGAGCAGGACTGGCAAGTGCAAGGTGCCCGCTTGCGCGCCATCTTGCGTAGCGGGTTCGATGTGGTGGTTCACTGCAAGGGCGGTCTCGGCCGCGCGGGCATGATCGCCGCCCGGCTGTTGGTCGAGCTCGGCACCCCGCCTGACGAAGCGATCAAACAGGTGAGAACCGCAAGGCCAGGTGCGATCGAGACCGGCGCACAAGAAGCCCATGTTCAAGCTGCCGAGTATCAGGCGGAGCCGGTTCCAAGCGCCGCACCCGAAGCGGTCCGCGACCGTGCGCTTGGAGCGCTCCTTGGCTTGGCAGTGGGCGATGCGCTCGGCACCACGCTCGAGTTCACTAAGCGCGACGGCTACGAACCGCTTTCCGACATGATCGGTGGCGGTCCGTTTCGCTTGCAGCCCGGTCAGTGGACCGATGACACCGCCATGGCCCTCGCGCTGGCCGACAGCCTCATTGCTCACCCGGAGCTCGACCCGGCTGACCTGATGGCCCGGTTCGGGTCCTGGCGAGAGGAGGGCACCTATTCGTGCTCCGGCTCGTGCTTCGACATCGGCAGCACGGTCTCCTCAGCCCTCCACCGTTGGCAGCGCACCGGCAACCCGGTGGCGGGTTCTACCGATCCCCACACCGCAGGCAACGGCGCGCTCATGCGCCTTGCGCCAGTGGCGCTGCGCTGGTGGCACGACCAGGACATGGTGGTTGACGTGGCGGTTCGCCAGAGCGCTACCACCCACGGCGCACCCGAAGCGCTCAGCGCGTCGGCTGCGTTTGCCACAATGCTCGGCGAAGCCATCGCCGGTCATCCGCGGAGCCAGGTGCTCGCACCGCGCAGCGGCGACTATGCTGGCAACATCGCACCCATCATGGCGGGGTCCTGGCGCGGCAAGCCGCGGCACCAGGTCCAGTCATCAGGCTACGTTACCCACTCGCTCGAGGCAGCCTTATGGGCGGTTGGGCGCACTGGCAGCTTCAGGGACGCTGTGCTTCTTGCGGCGAACCTCGGAGGAGATGCGGACACCACCGCCGCCATCACCGGGCAGCTGGCAGGCGCGCTCTATGGTTTGCGCGGTATTCCGGAAGAGTGGCTCTCCCGCCTTGCTTGGCGGGAGAGGATCGAAGAAATGGGTAAGGCACTGTTTGAAGCGGACCAACTTGCAACCGCTACCAACCGACAGGATCTCGCTCCTCTTCCGGGAAAGCAAGGGTGAACGTTATGGGTCCTTCTTTTTCAGGAGCAGGTCGGAAAAGTGGATCAAGATCCGCTATCATCTTTAGCGCCTTCAGATCGCCCGAGGCGGCCAGGATCGCAAGTTGCTCGGCACTGATCTGACGGATCGAGAGGTACTCTTTCTTGCCGTTGCGCTCGATTCGCTTCTTCGCCGACAATGCGCCCTCGAGGTGCTCCACAAAGCTCTTCTGCTTCTTCGGCCTGCCGCTTGGATTGCCGGACGCGCCTTTTTGAAAGCGGCTGTGCACCGGTGGCTTCCCATAGCCGACTGCACTGGTGTCCGCTTTAGGCGGTCCATTGCCGCCGCTGTCGTTGTCTTTAGTGTCCATGGTGATCCCTCTTTGGGATCGACCCCCGTCTGATCCCGTCCCCCATTTGAACTCAAACGGAGTCGAGTGTCAAACCGGCCTCTCAGCAGAAAACTCGCGAATTCAACGAATTAGCGCACCGTGCGCTACTTCGGGGCGTTTCCGGCGAGCTCAGGAGGCACCAGCTTAAGGATACCTGGGGATAATCTGGCGGTCGTTATCGCCCCTAACGAACGCGATAAAATTCGATTTCCCTGAAGATTTCCCTGTTAGCAGGGACTTCGACGGGACGTCTGCACACTAGGTCACGGCTGTCATCGTTCTGGTTTGAACGGCCACGCCTGGATTTCGGATGCTTGGACGATGCCGGCCAGGGCGTTCAGGGGAGGAACTGGCCGACTAAGGCAGTCGGTAGGGATCAAGTATCCCGCGCCTGCGATCGATACTCGAATGGGCTGCTTGTTCCGATGCCTATACCATACCGATTCAGCGAGACATCATCGCGGTCGTTCCGCTGCCTTTCCTAGAAAGAGCGGCGCTGCGAAGAACCCAAAAAGAAGTCCACCAAAATGCGCCTCCCAAGCCAGGCTCTGAGCTTGGCCACTGAGCACCGCCACGACCGCTGCGAGGACAAACAGTATGGCATGGTTGCTGATGAAAAACTTCGTCATCAGCCACGTTCGCTTTGAGCCGACGGGTACGAGCATCCCGGTAGCCGGATGAACTCGCGCAAGTGCCCCTAATATACCGAATATCGCACCGGATGCGCCAATCACCGGCGTCGCATCTTGATTCACAGTAACAAACAAGAGACCTCCGGCGACTCCCGCACCCGTGAAAAGATAAAGGAACCTGGCCGAGGAGACGGGGGGACTGCCAAAGCAGGCGATTAATGGGCCGCCAATGACCATCAGCCCGATCATGTTGAGGCCGAGGTGTACCAGGTTTAGATGCGCCAGCATGTGAGCAAAGACGGGCACGACTTGGCCAGAGGCGATCTGGTTCCAAGATAAATACCATATGTCAGGGTGGACCTGCGGAAGATTCAGGAGCCATATTCCTGTCATACTCAACGCGAGCAGAATTGGCGCCAAATGGGCGTGATGCGGTACATCCCACTCGCGCATGAGCAGACTATCAGCCGGGCCTTCGGAGGGTTCGGGCAACTGCTCATTCAACGCCTTCGTCCCTTGACCGCGTTTGAAGAGATCATCTGAGTGCTCCTGTTCGACCAAGGTTGATTATAGGCTGGCACAGTGCTCGCGAAGCCTGCCTGCTTTGGCGGCGCAAACACAAGTCCCGGTTTGGTACTGTCGGAATGCAGCGGCTCCTGTCGGCGTCTTCGTACAACTAAGCTTTTCCCCAAAGCGCTATCGAGAACATCGGGGCCCGAATGGCTCTCATCTTCCCGCAGCGTGCATAAGGTTGGTCGGCGAGGGCGGGGGTAGCGTTCAAGGCACCCCTGTCTTGATCGCTATTTAGGAGAGATGGTTGGTAATATTGAAGGAGACGATCGAGGCTAAGGGTCTGCTTCCTAGAGAGCTTAGGCAGCCTTTGCTCGTGTCAGAGCATGCAGTCCTCCGCCACACGGAACTGAGGTGGTCTCAAGGCGATCCGCCCATCAGTGCCCTTCTGCAGAGAATCAACGAGATCAAACGCCTGCTCGGATCTGCTGAAAGCAGGCCGCAGCTATACGCCTTAACGCAAACAGTTGTTGGCCTCACTCGCTATCGACCTCGTCCAGATCAGTAGCTTGGGCAACTGTTCTGTGATTTGCAATTATCGATCGCAGATTTGGATCGTACCAGATCCTCTTCGCTTCGCTTCACAACTCGCTCCAGCTTGGCCTCCCCGCGCATTCGAGATTGAAAAATAGGACTGCGGGCCGGGCGTTTTGAGGGGGAGGCCTGGCCCGGCTCCATTGGCCACTCCCGCCGCAGCTGACGATCGGGGAACGGATCGCAAGAGAACCCGGCTCGTCGAGAGCACAATGACCAAAGGGGAAGGTAGTTTCGCAAAATCGGAACCGAAGCATTTGTGAACCGCGCCACTCTCTCTATCTTCTTCCCTCTTTCCGCTACGTCTGGCGGGAACCACATCCTTCTAGAATAACACTGCGACACTCACGAGGAGCAGGGTTAGGGTAAAGATGAACAAAAGGTCATCTCTCGGCATCGCTGAACCCTCGAACTTAAGAACGCAGGGAAGATCAGGCTTGCCAGGAGCGCCGAATGACCCGGACGGCGATTGCTAATCGGTTTGGCCAATACAAGGCGTTGGTGCGAGTGGGCTGTTGATCGCGCATGTTTCTGGCACTGGCACTGGCACTGGCCAAACAGCGCCGCGCACATTCAGGCGGACCTAATAGCAGTGACCAGAGCAATATGCTGGCAATCTTCATCTAGCAGAGCGCTGCTGGGTCTAGCTGGCCGCTGAAGGGTGGCTTCAGCGATGCGTCGCGATCCGAGCAGGCGGGCCCACTTTTACCAAGAAGGATGACTTGACTCGACGCCTTTATTGGTGGGATCGCTTGTTACCTTAGATCCGGAGGTTGAATCAGGGAGCTACAAGAACTGAGCTGAGGGGCGAGAGTTTATTCAATCTCTGGCCTCAGTTTTCCCATCTTCCGCAGCGTTCAATAAGTGATCAGTATGAGCACGATCTCAACCAATAAGTGATCAGTATGAGCACGTTCTCAACGGCGGTACCTGCTAGTAGTGCTATCCTCGCTTTGCTTCGAGCGATCTCGTCTGCAAGTGCCGCATTCATCACGAGCGGATCGGCTGGGTGCCTGGGCGTAATAAGCTCGCTCTCGGCAATGCTGAGGGCCTCGGCTATGGCTCGGAGGCGCTCCTTTCGGGGAGAGGTCTTGTTGTTCTCCCAAGACTGCACCGTTGGCTTACTCACACCTAAGCGCTCGGCCAGCTCAGCGAGCGTAAGCTCGTTTTCACAGCGTAAGCGACCAAGTATTGGCCCCAACAGGTCCCGCTCGGAATTCAATCGCTATCCTTTGACGCGACCCTGCCACGACAGAGCATCGCTCATCTCGCTTCGTTCGGCTGACGGCAGGATCCGCGCATCGCGAACTGATTAAGCTTACTAGACCGCTCCGCCGCTCGCACGACCTCTCCATGGTGTTGAGGTCTCGTTCTACCGACGCAATCAGCCGCTGTTCGCAGCGACGGATGCGGTTCTTGGCGACCACCCAGTCGAAAGCGTCCACCCTAACTAGCCGTTCAGCCGGGAGTCCAACCACCACCTGAGCGAAGGGGCTCGCTTGGCGTAGCTCGCCAGTGGCTTGGGCAATGGAGCCAAGCGCATCGCGGTCTGCCGGCGAGCAGTTGGTGGGGGTTATCACGGTATGCGCCAAAGCGATTGTCCGACGTGCTATCGGCGAATCATGGCCGGGGAGGTCGATCACGACGAAGTCGCAGTCGCGACCGAGACGTTCAATCTCTTGAAGCAGAAGCGATACGCTCTGTTTCTCAAAGACAACGTGCTCAAGGCGCGGCCGATCGACTTTGAGTGTTCTCGTCGTCCTATCACGGGCTTCCAGGATCCGATGCAGGGTCTGCTGACGCCGATCGCAATCGATTGTGAGTACCCGGCAGCCCTGATGAGTAAGTGCGACAGCGCAATGGAACGCCAGTGTAGACTTGCCCACTCCGCCTTTCTCGCTGGCGAATGCAATAACGTGTGCATTCCGGAGGCGCCGATTGAGCAAGTCGTGCACAACTACCGAAGGGTGTTCGTCGCGAACGAATGCTGCAATCCGGGAAGGTTCTGCGCCCGAGCTCCCGAAGTGATACAGATCATTGTCGATGTCCGACTCGCCTTATGCAGGTGCCTCTCAATCGATAGAACCCTGATATAGGTGTCCTCCGATTAAGCGGTTATGCAAACCTGCGATCTTGAGCTGCGGTGAATTTCCAAGCACTGAGCTGGCGAAAGTGGTGAAGCCCGGCGCTGCTCGAGCGGCACTCTGGGATACAAGCTCGTCCAAGAGGGTTTGGACCTCGGCAAGCTGCATGATTATGACATCATCCTACGCGACCTGAACCTGCCCGACATGCACGGCTACGATGTGCTAAAGAAGCTGCGCGTTGCCAAAATACAGACGCCGGTGCTGATCCTCTCTGGGATCTCCGACATGGAAGCAAAGGTCCGCACCTTTGGCTACGGAGCCGACGAGTACGTCACGAAGCCATTTCACCGTGAGGAACTGGTGGCGCGAATTCAGGCCGTTGTCCGCCGGTCAAAGGGGCACAGCCAGTCAGTGATCCGAACCGGTAAGGTGACTGTCAATCTCGACAGCAAAACCGTCGAAGTCGGCGATGCCCGAGTCCACCTTACCGGCAAGGAGTATGCAATTGTGGAGTTGCTCTCGCTGAGGAAGGGAGCAACGCTTACCAAAGAGATGTTCCTCAACCACCTCTACGGCGGAATGGACGAGCCCGAGGGGAAGATCATTGATGTGTTCATTTGCAAGCTGCGCAAAAAACTCACCCTCGCCTGCGGTGGCGAGAACTACATCGAGACCGTGTGGGGCCGCGGCTACGGCCTGCGTGACATAGAAAATATGAAGGAAGCCGCGTAGTTACCACACACCACGTACTGACCTCCGCCTCCAATGTGAGGCGACAAGCCGCTTTCGCCGAATGAGTTAGAAGTTCGACGGGTTCGATCGGGCGCTATTCAGACCTAATGGTGTACCTTGCAGCCAGCTCGGCAGATTGCCGTTTCAAGTTGACCCGCGAGCATCGGCCCTTCGATCGACACGATGCGATGCAGGTCGCGAGCTTTAGCTCCTGGAATGGCTTGAGGCACCCTGACGTCCGGGGTCGCCCCGCACTGTGCACAATCAAGAGAGAGCACCGGAACCGACAGGCGGTGACGAGGGCCCCTGTTGCATCCAAGCTTTGACCATCACTGAACAGCGCTCAGGTGGAAGCCGCAAAAGGTTTTACAGTTGAGCAGAATCGTGGTTAACATTCGTTCAGTCGCGAGTCGCCTTCACCAATACAAAGCTTGGGGAGGTCCGTATCTTCATCAGAGGAACGCGATATGCTCAAAACACTACTCAGTGGCGCTGCGATGGCAGTCTGCCTAGGCATTGCAGCTACTGCATCAGCGGCAAGTTGCGTCGGCAATTGCGGCAGTCAAGGCCCTAACGGTGATGTGACCGCTCCGCCTGCATCAGGCCCCAACTAAAGTTTTGTCTCTACAGAAAATGGAATCGGTGGCGCTGGGCAGATTACGGGAGTTGGAGGGACAAACGGATCTGAGTTCCTCACCGATCCATTCAGTGCTGAAGCAGGCGATGCACTTAACTTCTACTTCAATTATGTAACCTCTGATGGCGCGGGCTTTTCGGACTATGGGTTTGCGCAACTTCTGTCTGCAACAATGGACCCAATTGCGTATCTTTTTACTGCGCGCACGACCGGGTCGGGCGACACAAGTCCTGGCTTCGGGTTACCCGCGAACAGCTCTACGCTTACACCAAGCTCTACTCCAATAACCGCTAACCAAACGAACTGGAGTGCACTGGGATCATCAAGTGGCACTTGCTACGCAACTGGTTGCGGCCTTACCGGGTGGATCAACTCAAACTATGTATTGGCAAATAGCGGCACCTATGTTCTCCGGCTCGGCGTCTCCAACGTATCCGACACTTCATACCAGTCTGGTTTGGCTTTTGCTGGAGTAACCGTCGGCGGCGTCGGGGTGCCAACACCCGGAGATCTTAGTGCGGTGCCGGAGCCAGGGACATGGGCAATGATGCTGTTCGGGTTCGGCTTCGTAGGTGGAGCAATGAGGGCCGCGCGACGAAAAGCGAAATACAAGATCAGCTACGCTTGATTGCGACCCAAGCGTAGAGCGCCGTCGGCAAACCCCTTGCCGGCGGCGCCTTGCTTTCTGACATATGCTCCAAAGCTTTGTCTGCTCTCTAACCGTTCTCGGACGTAGGTGAAGATCGCCGCCTCGACTGAGAGCAGACAGTCAGCTTGCTGGTTCAACCGCTAGAAGCGGACTGACACGGAACGACTCCAAAGCAGACGCAAGGTGCCCTTGGCACTCGTTCTGACTTCGTCAGAGGGCTGTCTGCCTCCTTTTAACTGGGCAAGTGCATCCGTCTCCGACGCGGGATCGTAGCTAGGGCAGTCGCCTATCAACAGCGGCGTATTTCTCGGGAGAGATTATGAAGACTTTGATCGTTGCAGCAGTAGCGGCTGCCGTCGCCTTACCGTCCCCTGCCATGGCGGTTCACACATTCCTCGGGATGGAGTTCGATAGCCGCGGTGAGTGCGAGTCCTTCCTCAAGCAAGCGCGCAATGATGAGCGGCGTAACATGGAAAGCGCTAGCGAATTTAATAGCCGTGTGCGCGACGGGTTCTTCTGTGCTGATAATGAAGATGGCACGTTCACCATCAGCCGAACGGCCGCCTAATTTGCTGCCATTTCTGCTAGAAGAGCGCGCCCCTGTTTTCACGTGCCGGGGCGCGTTCTCGTCGTTACACCCACATTGGCTTGGCTAAAGATATTCAGTCCCCGCCTTACGCACTAAAGCGGAATGCTAGCTTCCAACCGAGAGGCATGAGTTGGGCCCTTCGGCAGGCTGACACTCTTTCGAGCGTACGATGCGGTGCAGAGATAAAAATACTGCTTATTCCAAAATCGAACCGCGGGAGCTTGCACAGTCGGCGCCCTGAGCAGTTCATTTCTTCGCGATCGCCTGCTGCCTACACATTCGGAGGATGTTGAATAGGAAACCCGCTCGCATGGGGGCTCCCCGGAGCCGCAGCGACTGAACCTAACGTGCGATAACGACAATTACCTCGTAAGATCGGAACTTTTGAGTTAATAGAAACTTACGACTCGAAGCGCGCCCCCCTCCAGCTATCAGGTTCAGGATCTTCAACATGCGAACAGCAATCTACGCAATCACAGCAGTTATTGGGGCCGCTGTCGCGGTGCCAGCATCCGCCACCATTGTCCTGGTCGATGCCAGCGACATTCAAGGTGACAACGTGCTCTTCAACGCCGGTGTTCAGACGGGCACTGAAGTTTTTGGCGCCACGCAGGCAGGCACGGTAGTTGAGTTTACCGGCTCGACCGTCGGTGGCGGCACCACGATCCGCGCAAACGGCGGACAAGCAAGCGTCGAGGGTGCGCTCAACGGCGCCACAAACAATCCGAATGATACGCTCGCTCTCAGCTCTTTGAACTTCGGTCTGATCGGTGGAAACACCTTCAATAATCTGGAGTTCAATGTCTTCGGCGGTGGAGCGACTTCGGCCTCTTTCTTTTTGACCGACAACATGGGCGAGGTCTTCAAATTCGAGAATTTGGCACTGGGTGGTGGATCAAATTTCTTCGGCTTCCAAGGCATCGATGGGCAGTCGATCGCCAGCGCCTCGCTTACCTTTAACGGTACTGGCATCGGCGATGTCCGGCAGATCCGGCTTGACGAAGTCAGCGCGGGTCCTGGCGCCGTTCCGGAGCCTGCCACCTGGGCGATGATGCTGTTTGGGTTTGGTGCTGTCGGGTTCGGCATGCGCCGTCGCCGGAGCAAGGAAGGCGGTCAGACGCGCGTGCGTTACGCCTTCTAACTCTGAACGATCAAAGTGGCGCGCCGCCTGTAGCAAATACAGGCGGCGTTTTGCTGTGCGGCATCTACCGACCGACCAAAACGGGGAGCAATCCTTATCGATAAGTGACGGCTCGATTGATGACGTCATGAGTTCAGAGTAGACAGGAGCGATGCTCTTTCGTGGCAGGGTCGCGACAGAGGATAATAAGTGAAGTCTGAGCCGGGTTATCTAGGGTCCAAGCTTGCCAAGCTGCGTCGTGAGAGCGAACTCTCAATGGCTGAGGTGGCGGAGCGCCTTGGCGTGAGCAAGCCCACAGTTTGGGCATGGGAGAACGGCAAGACATTACCGCGCAGAGACCGGATGCCGGCCATCGCCGAAGCACTGAATATTGCCGAGAGTGAGCTGATTTTACTTAATTCCGGAGCCGAACCGCTCGCGCTGAACGAGGCGCTTGCAGAAGAGATCGCTCGAAGCAAAGCGAGGATCGCGGAACTAGCGGGTACGGCCACCGAGAAGGTGCTCATCGCGATTACGCTTTGAGCGCCATATTAGGGGGTGTGGGAGCACTCTAGTGGGCGTCTGCTTCCCACCCACTGCCCGACGTTGACGCCTTTGGTGCTCCGGCCTGAAAGCGGTCCAGCTGCAAACGACCCCATTGCGGACGTCCGTTCGCGATCATAGCGTCGCGAAATGTTTCGCTCGGTCGTCATTTGTATGTTGCTCCTTGGAGCATGCGGCGGCCAACAGAACAAACTCGCAACGGAACCAGCTTGGAAGACTGCTTACTCAGCCCGTGAGTGCCTGGCCTTATCCGAAACCCTCATCGAGCGATGTGGCGGCAGCATCGAACGGGCATCGCTCATTATGAGCCGCAATCCGGCTATCTGTGAACCTTATGGCCCGCCAGAAAAATTAGCAGGGATGTGGGAGCTTGACCTAGAGCATTCAACGTTCTTCGAGGGTGCCAACGACTTGCGAGAGGTTATGCGGGCATTTGAAAAAGGTGAGTTTGACTACACGTGGCTCAATGTTCGCGACATAGCACAAAGACCTGACGAACTCGCGGCCGCTCAAGGAGCAGGAGCGCGAGTTTACCAGATTCAACTCATCGGACGCCGGTCACTCTGCGCAAGCGGTTTTGGGCACATGGGAGCATACCCCCGTGAAGTTCTACTTCAGAAGCTGTTGTCGCAGGAGGCGGTGCATCTGCCATGATCGAATGGCGGCTTTCCACCCAAATCGTGAGCGTAGTTGCCGAGTGGCTCCAAATTTAGCAGCGGATCAGCCGCAAACGACCCCATATCGGACTATAGACGAGCGGCCGTCTTTCATTCGCCTGACGCTAATGTTCAGCGCCGAGTGTGTCCTGCCGGCTAATGTAGCCCAATGAAAGTGCCCCTCCTCACCAGCGGTATGGCCTTGGCCCTCTTAGGGGGAGTAGCGACGGCCGCGCCGGCCGGGTCAGATTGGCAAATTGGCCCCATCATTCGGGGGGAAAACCGCTCTGCTGGCATGCCTCTGCATCCCCAATCAGCAGCAACTGGCTGGTCATTCAACTTCCCCACCGCCCGTTCGGGCCATGTCAATTATCTGACCGTCCCCACCGGACCGCTTGTGAATAAAAGCCGGGTTGTGATGCGATACCGGATTGTCGCAGATCCTTCCGTCCGTCTTGTGCCAAGGGAGTCACCGGGCGCGCCCGCAACTCTCGCATTCTACTTTCAGCGGCAAGGCGACAGTTGGACGGCTAAGCGCCAGTTCGAACACTATCGCTGGTATGCAACTCACTCCAAGCGCGTCACGTTGGTCCCTGGCGAACACGTAATTTCGTTGACCCTCGAAGGAGTTAATTGGAAGTCACTAGGGGCCTCTACAGGAAAAGACGCGCCTACACAGTTTCGTGATGCTCTGGCGAATGCAGAACGAATCGGCTTCGTTCTTGGTGGAGGGCTGAGCGCGGGCCACGGCGTGTATGCGACAGGGCCGGCGCGCTTTGAGCTCCTGAGCTTCGATGTGGAATGATGACGCGAAACGCGCGAAAAACGAGGGGAGTGGTGCAGCTACCCTGCTAAACTACGCCTCTACCGACGCGGCAGCCTACGCAGCCATCTGATCGCTTTCCACCTAACCTGAGCCTCTCACGCATGTGGTGGCGCGACCTAGAGTGCACTAGTCGCAACGACCCAATACGGAGTTCAACTGCGCGGGGGGCTGATGCAGCCATCAACCCCCGTCGTTTCACAATCCGAAGGTGACACCCACCCGACCACCGGTGGAAGACTTGGCTGTCGAGCCGGCAACGCCGGCCGATACATAGACTCTAGGCGCGACCCGCCCGACTATCGCTCCGGAGTAGCCTTGTTCGCCGCGATAGGTAGCGAGATTGAAGCTCATCGATATTGTGCTGTCGGGAGCAACCATCGTTCCGCCTAGCGCCATCGCCGCCGCGATACCTCCCCGCATCTCCCCGCTCATCGCATCCAGCCGGTTTTCCAAGTTACCGACCCGGTTCGACAAGTCGGCGAACTGCGAATCCGTGACCGCCAGCGCGCTGATCATGCGCGTACTAACCTCGTTCAACGCGGCGGTCGTGGCCACTGCCTGACGACCGAGCGTTCCGTTGGCATCGACCGTCACCGCCTGCACCGGGCCGCTTTGCGCTGCGGTAGAAGCCGCTATGTCGCCAATCCGCACTGAGCTTCCTGTTGCGCCCAACGTCACTTGATTGGCGGCAGTGGTCGTAGCGCCAGTGCCGACTGCAGTAGCGCCGGCCTGCTGTGCGCTAGCGGCGTAGCCGATCGCGGTGGCATTGACCCCATTTGCAGAGGATCTGGCTCCCACAGACATCGCGCCGTTACCTGTCGCCAGGGTGTTGGACCCGAACACCAGTGCGTCAGCACCATTTGCTGTAGAGCTTTCGCCCACTACGGTCGATCTCGGACCAGATGCGATAGCCGCATCACCGATTGCTACCCCTTGACTGGTCGAAACCGCATTTGCGCCGATCGCGATCGACTTGAACGCAGTCGCCTGGGCATTGTACCCAACTGCGATGCTCTGAAGGCTTCCGGCCGAGCTATTTGCACCGAGGGCCGTCGTGCGTTCTCCTTGGGCTGAAGATGAAGCACCAACTGCGGTGACTTCTGCGGTAACTGCTCTTGCGTTAGCCCCTATCGCCGTTGCACTTGCACCCAACGCGCTGGCTCGATAGCCGACTGATGTCGCCTGAGCACCGGAAGAAAGCGAAGAAGCTCCAAGAGCAGTGGCGCGATCCGCTGCGGTCACGTTTCCGGCTGAGACGACCCCTGCAATTGCGTCGTTACCTACAGCGACGGTGTCAAGTCCGACCGCCAGGGACAAAGCGCCAAATGCAGTAGCACCATCCGTGTCCTGCGTATCAACAGTTGATCCGGTAGACGTTGCAACCGCAGCAACACCGCACGCCGTGTCCTGAGTGTTTGTGCTCGCAGCGCCTCCATCACTATCGACCCCGGCCGTCGCCGTGCCGTCGTTGTTAGTGTCAAGCAAGCACTCTCGAGCTTGTACAGGGCTGCTCAGGTACATTGCCGCCCCAATAGCGGAGGCTGCCAGCATAAGGCGGTGGCGGAGTACGATCATGTCAGCTGGTCCTTCTTGTATTCTTGAGCGCACTGTCTGGTGGAGAACAGCCGCTGCGAAGTCTCTGCTTCGCACCGACAGTTTAAGAATCTGTGGCTTGGGCTCACACCGATGCTCACAAAACATCTTTTCGGGTTTGGGGGAATAGCGAGCAGGATGCGAGTTGGTTGGAGTGAACTTTCCAGCAGGTCCCCGCGCGAGGCTCTTCCAATTATCGGCGACAAAAAAAGCGGCGACCGAAGCCGCCGCTTTCATGTCTCGGTTTACCAACCGGTGAGCAGTTCGCCTTAGAAGGCGTAGCGCACCCGCAGCTTCTCCTTGGACTTGCGACGGCGCATCCCAAAGCCAATAGCTCCGAAACCGAAGAGCATCATTGCCCATGTTGCAGGTTCGGGCACTGCTGGAACCTCATCCCCTGGGATAAAGGTCAGATTGCCGCCATACGAACCATTTCCGCGTGAAATACCGCTGACGACTATTGAGTTAGGACCGTTAGCTGTGATCGGCACGTCCGTGGCCGAACCAGTCTCTATCAAGTTGTTCGTGCTTTTCGTGAGGTTCACAGCTGAGCCATTCACCAAAATGGAGATGAAGTCAGTGTCGATCGTGGACAAAAAGCCGGTCTGAGCCACGCTGGTGGTGATGGAGCCACTGCCGAGGCCACTCTGGGGAACGGTGAATGCGAATGTGTGAGTGAACTCACCCGCTACAATGCCGCCAACCGCGAGGGCCGCAGTGATGGGCCCTTGGGTGATGTCTCCGAAAATTTGAAACTGCGGATCGCCCGGTGTGAATGTCTCCACCAGTTCCACTGCGTGCGCGCTTGTCGGGGCCAGCGCCAGCGCGGACGCCGAAACAGCTGCTGCGATGAAATGTCTCATACCCTACTCCGTAAACGTGGTGAGAATCAAAAGCCCCAACCCGATTAGCTTCGTTAGCGCAGTCTGACTAACCGCGAAAGAAGAAGTTTCGATACAGGCGTTTAGTTTCCCATTCTGGCACAATTTTCTTCAGGCAGATCG
>NZ_SJXI01000108.1:0-53601 GCF_004337455.1 Parafrankia sp. BMG5.11
CACACGTTAATCTTCAGTAACGCTGGTGAAGAATCCGATACGCCAGCCGCTGCCGCCAAGGTCGTCGGGAGTAACGTGCGTGCGCTGTCTTACCTTTAACCACCTTCGTTGAAGGGTGGGATCTGGGGAACTATGGGATTCCTCCGAAGGTTCCGGACGTTATCCGTTCTTTTTCTGTGCGAGCAGTACCCGCCCATCGTCTGGGACGGCGCGGGTACCTATACCGCCGCACTCGCGGCGGCGCTGGTGGGGCTCGGGCACAACGTTCATGTTCTCTGTGCCCAGGGCCGCCAGTTCACCGACACGGTGGAGCACGGGGTGCATGTGCACCGACGTCCGCTGCTGCAGGTCCCGATCACCAGGATGCTGGGCGGGTTCGGCGCGCGGCTGCGCGGTCCGCTCCATCCGCGCGACTCGCTGGCGCTGCGGGCGAGCCTCACGCTGTCCTACAGCACCTGGATGCGCCAGATCGGCCTGCGCCCCGACGTGATCGAGACACAGGACGGCGAGACGCGCGGGCTGATCGAGGCCCTGTGCCGCACTCGTCCGCTGGCGATCCACCTGCACTGCCCGACGATGCTCACAGTCCGGATGGCCGGACAGCCGGTGGGCGTCCGCGGCCAGCTGGCGGATCGGCTGGACCGCGCGTCCGCGAGCCTCGCCGCCGTCGTCACATCCCCGTCGCAACTCCTCGTGGACGAGCTGCGGCGGGACGGCTGGCTGGGCGACCGCGATGTCGAAGTGATCCCGAACCTCTTCGACGCCGGTCCGTGGCGGGACATCCCGGAGGCGCGCGGCACCGAGCCGACCATCGCGGTGGTGGGCCGGCTCGAGCCCTACAAGGGCGTGGACGTCCTGCTCGAGGCGTCGGCGCGGCTGCGTGCCGCCGGCGTCGCCCACCGGCTGGCGGTCGTCGGGCGCTCGTCGGGCGCGATCGACGGCGTGCCGTCAGGCGCCTGGCTGGCCCGCCGGGCCCGTGAGCTGCGCCTCGACGTCGAGTTCAGCGGGCATCTGGCGGGGTGTGAGGTCCGTGACGTCTATCGCGGTGCCCGGGTGGTGGCCGTGCCCAGCCGTTTCGAGAGCTTCTCGATCGTCGCGGCCGAGGCGATGGCGGCCGGGCGCCCGGTGGTCGTGACGAAGCGGACCGGGATCGCCCCCTTCGTGCAACGGTGGGGCGCGGGAAGCGTGGTGGAGACCGGTGACCCGGGCGCGCTGGCCAGCGCGTTGGCTCCCTTCCTCCTCGACGCCGGACGGGCGGTCGCCGTCGGGGAGCGCGGGCGGCTGGGGGTGGCCGAGCTCGACCCGCAGGCCATCGCCCGCCGGAAGGAGGCGGCCTACCTGCGGGGAATCGCCGAGTTCAACGACCGGATCCGCGTCCGGGACCGGTTCATCGGCCAGAGCCGTCCCCGGAACCGGAACCGGACCCGGGATCACGATCGGTGGCCGGGCCGTGCGGGGCGGCCGGGCCCGGACCAGGTGTGGGAACACGAGAAGGGACGGGACCAGGGCTGGGACCACGGCCACTTCCGCGACCCGGCGGCGGAGAGTGCGGCCGCCCCGTGCCCCGAGCCCCGCCAGCTCGCCACGGACGGTCGAAATCGAGGTGCCGCAGCCCGTCGGCCGCCACATAGACCTCGTACCGACTCTCCAAGGTCGCCAGCAGGGAGCCAGTGAGCGGCGCCCCCGTACCCGGGCGCTGATCGCCCTCCGCGCCGGGCCCGACCTGCGTGACGTGCGCGGCGAGGGCGTGCTTCTGCCGTTCCCGCAGGCCGCGGGCGTCCACCAGGAGCGGGCGCCGTTCGTGCACCCGTTGGACCGGTGCCAGCAGGAGCCGTCGTGCCGACCAGTGTCCGGTCCCGTGGCCGAGGGTCCACGGCCAGTGCGTCCACAGCCACACGGTGTACTCGAGGATCTCTCCGTCGAAGCCGCCCGCCCGCACCGCGCGGCGCACCGCCTCGTGGGTGGCATCGTGGTCGGGATGTCCCTCGCACGAGGCCGGCGCCAGGATCTGAGCGGGGGACCGGGCACTGATCACCTCGCCGAGCCGGGCCGCGATGCTGTCGACGCACCCGGGCAGCTCGGAGTCGGGGAACCCCAGGAAGATCACATCAGTCTCGGCGACACCGAGGCGGGCGCAGGCCCGCCGCGCCTCAGTCCGTCGCATCTCGGCGAGCTCCGCGGGCGAGTGCCTCTCGACCAGGCGCTGCGCGGGTGGGCCTGCCGCTGATCCGCCGCGGGCCCCGTCGCTCACCAGCACGACGGTCACCGGCGTCCCGGCCGCGCGTTTGCGCATGATGGCCACCGCGCAGCCCAGGGTCTCGTCGTCGGGATGCGGTGCCACGACCAGACACGGCGCCGCGGCCATCGACGCGGTGATGTCGATCCCCCGGCGCTCCCACACCCGTCGCCAGAAGGAACGCGCCGGCACCATCACCCGCTCATGCCCCAGCCACACATCCCCGGGAACCATTCGTCGAGCCAGCAGTGAAATGTTCATACCGTGCCTTCCGTGCCCCCATTCTCCAGCCAATTCAAACAACAAATACAGCGGTTTGGGCGGGCGTCACGGCGGGCGAATCCGATGTGCGGCGGTTGAGAGAGTCCATGGTGACACTGGACCGCCACAGTTCGGGTCAGGCGTGTTCTCCCGAGGCACGGTGTTGCGGGGGGATTCCGTCGGGGCGTTCGGTGGCCAGGGGGGCGCTGGTCGGGTCGGTGCCGAGGTTGTTTCCGCAGCGGGTGGAGATCCAGCGGCGGCGTCCGGGGGTCGGCCGCCAGCTCTCGACGTCGAAGCTGTCGCCGGTGGCGTACTCCTCGCCGCCGCGGCCCGGTACCAGCGCGAGGGACTCATGGCAGCGGAGCTGGTCCTGCAGGCTCTCCGCGACCGCCGGGTCCACCCCACCGACACAGCCCTGGACGGCTTGCCAGATCTCGGCACTCGCGGCATCCCGGTCATCGGCGTGCCGGGCCTCCTCGGTAGGCCACACGGAGATACGGAAATCCCCGCCCGCCCATCGCTGCAGGGTGATCTCCTCGACATAGCGGCTCGAACCGCAGTACGGCGCCCCCGGGGCCGGCCGCGTGCCAGCGCCGCCGTCGTCGCCCGCGCTGCCGGGAGCCACGGCGGCGAGGCTGGGAGCGGCGGTGGCTGTAGCGGTCGGCGTGGTCGTGGCGGCCTCCGTGCCGGCGTCGGTCTCCGAGCCGGAGCCGGAGCCGCGGAGCATCGCCACCCCGACGGCCATGGCGGCCAGCACCCCGACGGTTCCGCCGAGGGCACCGCGCGACCGCCGCTGCTCCGCCACCCGACGAGCGTATGGCGTTCGGGCGGTCCGGGCCGGTCGAGCGAGCCAACCCGGTGATCCCGCCCCGACTTCGCGACACCGACCCTGACACGCGCGCCGATATCCGCGCCGCGCCGGCGGTGATGATGGAACGGTGAGCACACCGATCCCCGGCGAACTGGACCGCCCCGGCGAACTGGACCGGGCCGCCGCCCTGCTGCGGGAGGCCGACGCGCTCCTCGTCTGCGCCGGTGCGGGCATGGGGGTGGATTCCGGCCTGCCCGACTTCCGCGGTGACACCGGCTTCTGGCGGGCGTACCCGCCCTACGCCCGCCTGCGGCTGTCGTTCGCGCAGCTCGCCGACCCGGTCCACTTCGGCGCCGACCCGACCCTCGCCTGGGGCTTCTACGGTCACCGCCTCGGCCTGTACCGGGGGACCGTGCCGCACGCGGGGTTCGACGTCCTGCGCCGGTGGGGTGCCGGGCTGCCGGCCGGGATGTGGGTGTTCACCTCGAACGTGGACGGCCAGTTCCAGCGTGCGGGCTTCGTCGACGTGGCCGAGGTCCACGGCTCGATCCACCATCTTCAGTGCACGGCCACCTGCGGGCCGGACGTCTGGCCCGCCGACGGGGTCGACGTCGACGTCGACCCGGAGACGATGCGTGCCCGGGAGCCGCTGCCGCGGTGCCCGCGGTGCGGCGCGCTGGCCCGGCCGAACATCCTGATGTTCGGGGACTGGAACTGGCTCGGGGCACGCTCCGAGCGGATGCTGCGCGCCTGCTCGTCCTGGCTGGACGCGCTGGCCGGCGCCGGGCGCCGGCTGGTGGTCGTCGAGATCGGCGCGGGGACGGCGGTGCCCACCGTGCGCCGCATGGCCGAGTCGGCCGCGGGCGGGCGGCTGATCCGCGTCAACCCGGCCCCGGACAGGCTCTCGCCGGGCTCAGGAGTCTCCGTGCGGCTCGGCGCGCTCGCCGCCCTCACCGAGCTGGACGCCCGCCTGACGGCCTGAGCGCCGGGCCGAGGCCCGCCGTGATCGGTCGTGACACTGACCGATAACTTTTACGAAACAGGGAGCCTTATATTCCTGTTTGCCGCGAGGGGGCGGCCGTCTGGTCGGGCGTCGCGCGGCACCGCTTTGTCCTCCGACGGCCCGGGCTGCTGATGGAGGACCGATGGTCGCTGTACCGACCCTGCCGAAGGGCGCCAACACCGTCATACCGACGGAGGTCGTCACAGCCGTCGTCAGTTCGGCTTCGGGCGAGCCGGTGGACGTCTGCGCCGTGCTGGTGACGAGCGCCGGCCAGGTCCGGTCGGACGCCGACATCGTGTTCTACAACCAGCCCCGGCACAGCTCCGGCGCGGTCAGCCTCGTCTCCTCCGGTGCCGGCGCCACGCTGACCGTCGCCCTGCCGGACGTCGAGCCCGACATCGTTACCGTGGTGGTCGCGGGGTCGGTCGACGACGGGACCTTCGCCCAGGTCGACGGCCTGCGGTTGCGCATCGACGGCGTCGCGGGCCGGCCGCTCGTCGAGTTCGCGTCGGCGACGTCCGACCCGGTGACGACGATGGTCTTCGGCGAGATCTACCGCCGGGGAGGCGGGTGGAAGTTCCGCGCCGTCGGCCAGGGCTGGGCCAGCGGCCTCGCCGGCCTGGCCCGCAGCTTCGGGATCTCCGTCGAGGGGCCGGACGAGGCCGCCGGGAACGACGAGACCACCGGGATCGCGGCCTCGCCGCCCGCACCGGTCCGACCGCCCGCGCCGGTCCGACCGCCCGCACCGCTCCGACCGGCCGAGCCGGCGCGCCGGGCCGACTGGTACCCCGACCCCGCGGCGCCCGGCCTGCTGCGGTGGTGGGACGGCACGACCTGGGCGTCCCGCACCAGGCAGCCCTTCGTCGAGTCGGAGGCGACCTGCGGCAGGTGCGGCGCGGCGAAGCGGCGGCGCCTGTTCTCCGCCCCGGTGCCCTGCGTGGCGTGCGAGGACGAGATCCGCCGGGTCCTGGCCGACTGGCGGCGGCGGCTCGTCGAGGCGGTGGACGCCGGTCCCGGCGCGCCCGGGCTGGACGCGCTGTGGGCCGAGCTGCGCTTCCAGCTGGTGCCGGAGGCCGCCGGCCAGCAGGTGTTCCGGTCGGTCGCCCTCGCCTACCTCCAGCGGATCGTCACCTTCGCGTTCGGTGACGAGATCATCGAGGAGCACGAGTACCAGCTCTTCGAGGACGAGGTCCGCCGCCTGGGCGTCGTGGACCCGGCCGTCGAGGAGATGCGCCGCAGGCTCCGCCGAGGGCTCGACCTCTCCCGCATCCGCAACGGCGACCTGCCGCGGGAGACGTCCTCGACGCTGCACCTCGATCTCGACGAGATCGTGCACCTGGACACCGACGTGGTGCAGGTCCGCCAGCTCGCGAGCGGTCCCCGGCACACGCCCGGACGTCTGGTCGTCAGCAGCCGCAAGCTGCGGTTCCTCGCCCAGAACGGCGGCGGGACGGAGACCGCCTGGTCGAAGATCGTGGCCGTCGCGGCGGGCTACGGCACCATCGACGTCTCGGCGACGACGAGCCGTGGCGGTGGCACCTACCAGGTCGGGGACCCCGAGTACGTGGCGGCGGTCCTCGCCGGCACGCTGCGGATCGCCCGCCGGCTGGTGATCGCGCCCGGCGCCCGGGACAGCCGTGCCATCTCCCAGGTGGTGAAGGCCGAGGTCTGGCAGCGTGACGGCGGCGCGTGCGTGCAGTGCCAGGCCACCGAGTACCTGGAGTTCGACCACGTCATCCCGCACAGCCGCGGCGGGGCCAGCAGCGTGAACAACCTCCAGCTGCTCTGCCGCCGCTGCAACCTGGAGAAGGGCGCCCGGATCTGACAGCGGCCGCACCTGCCGGGTTTCCCACGTCGGCCGGGCGCGGCCACGCCCGTCGGCCTGCGCCCGGCGGAGGTGCCGGCGCTACGGCGAGCTCGGGCGGCGGCCCTCGCGGATGGCCTCCACCACGAGGCCGATGACCCAGTTGATGGCGTTCGTCGCGGCGTCGCCGTCGAACTCCCACACGCTGACCAGGCGCTCGTAGGACGGCACGTTCCACAGCACGTCGAGCATGGCCGCCGCGGTCTGGCGCTCGGCCTCGGACCAGTCGGCGGTCTGCGGGATGACGGCGTTGAGCAGCGCGTCGCGGCGCAGCCTGTCCTCGGCGACGAGGGCCGGCTGGCGCGGTTCCGGGTGGCTCCACCGGGAGACCGAGTAGGAGGACAGCGTCGCGAACGACCGCCTGGTGACGTCGGGGAGACCGTCGAGCTCCAGCCCTTCGTAGGTGACGCCCGCCTCCTCCTGCAGCCGGCGCATGACCGCGTTGTGCAGGTCGCGCTCGGTGGGGAAGTGCCGGTAGACGGTGCGCTCGCCGACCCCGGCCCGCTCCGCGACCGCGCGGAAGGTCAGGCCGCCCCAGTCCCAGACCGGGAATCCGTGGACGAGAGCCGAGCCGGCGGCGACGATGCGTTCACGCGTCTGGACAGCCCGCTCACGGCGCAGCGGGCTGTCGTAGGGCCGCCGAGGCCGGGCGGCCTCGCCGCCGTCCTCCTCAGGTGTTGCCGGGACGCTCATATTGGTGACATCATACTGTCGCCAAACCCTTTCGGCTGGACGAGGTGGACGGAGGCAACCGAGGTGGATCTTGGCTTAGCTGGTGCCGCGGTGGTGGTACAGGGCGGTACCCAGGGTATGGGCCTCGCGGCGGCGGAGTGCTTCGCCGCGGACGGGGCCAGGGTGGCCGTACTGGCGCGGAACCGGGCAAATCTGGAGAAGACCGTCGGCCGTCTGCTGGAGCTGGGGGCCGCCGACGCCGTGGCCCTGCCCGCGGACATCACCCGCTCCGACGAGGTGACCGCCGCGTTCGGCCTCGTCCGTGACCGGTGGGGGGAACTGAACTCCCTTGTGAACGCGACCGGCCCCAAAGGCGGCCGGATGGGCCCCTTCGAGGAGCTCACCGACGACGACTGGTTGGCCGCGGTCGACGTCGGCGTGTTGGGTATGGTCCGGTGTGTGCGGGCCGCGCTGCCCCTGCTGCGCGCCGCCGAGTGGGGCCGCATCGTCAACATCTCCGCGCATTCGACCAAGCGGCAGACCGCCTCGCTGATCGCGTACACCGCCGCGAAATCGATGGTCACCAGCATCACCAAGAACCTCTCGCTGACCCTGGCTCCGGACGAGATTCTCGTCAACACCGTGTCTCCGGGAAGCTTCGCCTCCGAGGGCCTGGCCATGTGGGCCCGCGGCATCGGCATCGACCCGGAGGACCTGCACGCCGTGATGCGCGGCATCACGGAGCATTTCGGCCATCCCGCCCACCTTCCCCGCGCGGGCGCGCCGCGTGAGATCGGTGCCGTGATCGCCTTCGTCGGCTCGCGCCGGAACACATACATGACCGGCGCGAACGTCAACGTCGACGGCGGCTCCGACTTCTCCTGACGGACGGGTTCCCGCGGTCAGCCGCGGGTTCGTCGACGCACAGATCCTCAGTCGCCCAGTCGCCCAGTCGCCCAGTCGCCCAGTCGCATAGCCGCCTGGGCCCATAGCCACCCGCGACGCACGCCGCGGGCGGCGGCCCACGTCCGAAGGGGAGAAACCGTGGGAGCGCATCACGAACTGCTCGACGCCGCACGCGCCGAGACCGGACTTACCGACTTCGGTGAGGACACGTTCCTGGAGGGCCTGGAGGTGCTCGTCCGCGCCCTCCAGCAGGAGGCCGCGCTGAACAGCACCGGCCAGGCGGCGTTACGCAAAATGATCGTCGGCCTGTTGAGCCAGCGGCTGCAGATCGAGGACTGGTACCGGCGCCAGCCCGAGATCGACGACGAGCGGATCACCGCGCCGCTGATCGGGCTCGGCCTGCCGCGCACCGGGTCGACGGCGCTGTCGTTCCTGCTGGCCGAGGACCCGAACGCCCGGTCGCTGCGGATGTGGGAGGCGACGGCGCCCTGCCCGCCGCCGTCCACGGTCCACGGTGACGACAAGAGGATCGAGGACGGCCGGGCCGACGTGGCGGAACGGAAGCGGACCTCGCCGCGCCGGGTCGCGCTCGTCCCGGCCAGCGCGACCGGCCCGACGGAGTGCCAGAGCCTGATGGCGCTCGACTTCCGGGCGCACTTCTTCCAGGCGTTCGCCTACGTACCGTCCTATTCGAAGTGGCTTCTCAACGCCGATCTCACCTCGACCTACCGGTACGAGCTGCGTGCGCTGAAACTGTTGCAGTGGGGCTTCGAGGCCCAGCCGTGGCGGCTTAAGTGCCCGACCCACCTGCTCTTCCTGGACGATCTCGACAAGGTGTTCCCGGACGCCCGGTTCGTGATGACGCACCGCGATCCCGCCGAGGTCATGGTGTCGGTGGCCGACCTCTACGCCGCGGTGGCCCGTTCGTACTGCGACGACATCGACGAGCGCTATCTCGGCCAGCTCAACATCGAGCACTGGTCGGTCGGCATGGAGCGGGCGCTGGCGTTCCGCCAGAAGGCCGGCGACGACCGGTTCTACGACATCGACTTCCGGGCGATGCAGCGTGATCCGCTCGGCGAGATCCGCGGGCTCTACGCCTGGCTCGGCGAGCCCGTCACCCCGGAGTTCGAGGCCGGAATGCAGGGATGGTGGCGGGAGAACGCGGAGAAGCGCGAGCGCAACGTCCACCCGGACCCGGCGACGTTCGGTATCGACGTCGACCGGATCCGCCCGCTGTTCGCCGACTACACCGCGCGTGCGGCGGCCTGGACCGCGCACTAGCTCGACCGCTCATCGAAAGGAAAGCAGTGCAGGACGAGAGCGTCTACTACGACCCGTACGACTTCGAGATCGACGCGAACCCCTACCCGGTGTGGCGGCGGCTGCGGGATTCCGCGCCGCTGTACTACAACGAGAAGTACGACTTCTACGCGCTGAGCCGGTTCGAGGACGTCGAGAAGGCGTTGACGGACTTCGGGACGTACACCTCGGGCAAGGGTTTCATCCTCGAAGTGATCAAAGCTGGTATCAGGCTGCCGCCCGGCAACCTCCTGGCGGAGGACCCGCCGCTGCACGACATCCACCGCGGTCTGCTGTCGCGGGTGTTCACGCCGCGGAAGATGGCCGCGCTCGAGCCGCAGGTGCGCGAGCTGTGCGCCCGCATCCTCGACGAGCTGGTCGGCACCGACGGCTTCGACTTCGTCGCCGATCTCGGCGCGATCGTTCCGATGCGGGTCATCGGCATGATGCTCGGCATCCCGGAGAGCGACCAGGTGGCGATCCGTGACGCCGGCACGCGGCGGCACCAGCTCACCGAGGGTGAGGCGCCGGCGCCGACCGACGCCCGGTCGACGGCGCAGCCGTTCGCCGACTACATCGACTGGCGGGCCACCCATCCCTCCGACGACCTGATGACCGAGCTGCTGCGGGCCGAGTTCGAGGACGAGACCGGCACCACCCGCCGGCTCACCCGCGACGAGGTCCTGACGTACACCTCGGTGCTGGCCGGTGCCGGCAACGAGACCACCCGCCGGCTCATCGGCTGGACGGGACAGCTGCTCGGCGAGCACCCGGACCAGTGCCGGGAGCTCGCCGCGGACCGCTCGAACGTCCCGCAGGCGATCGAGGAGGTCCTCCGGTTCGAGTCGCCGTCACCGGTGCAGGGCCGGGTGGTCTCCCGCGACGTCGAGCACCACGGCGGCACCATCCCGGAGGGGAGCGCGGTGATTCTGCTCAACGCCTCCGCGAACCGGGACGAGCGGCACTACACCGACCCGGACACCTTCGACATCCACCGCCGGATCGACCGGCATCTCGCCTTCGGGCACGGCCTGCACTTCTGCCTCGGTGCCTCGCTGGCCCGGATGGAAGGCCGGGTCGTGCTCGACGAGGTGCTGAAGCGGTGGAGCAGCTGGGAGGTCGACCGCGACAACTGCGTGCTCGACCACACCTCCACGACGCGGGGGTGGATGAACCTGCCGGTGGTCACGTCGTGAGGAACAACTCCTAGACAAGCAGAAGTTGCGCAGGACGGCCGGCCCGGCGGGAGGATGAGCAGGATGCACCGAGAACGGACACACGGAGTTCGGGCGCGCCCGAACCAGGTGAGGACCCGGTGGACCGATGTGCGCTGACAGCTCCGACGCGGCGCGGGAGCTGGCGGCGGCGGTTCTGCCCGTGGACACGGTGGGCCTGCTGGAGGGCCTGACGACGACCCGGGCGATCCGTCGTTACACCGACGAGCCGGTGCCCCGTGAGGCGCTGCGCGCCATGCTGTTCGCGGCCACCAGGGCGCCCAGTGGCTCTAACCGGCAGCCGTTCCGGTTCATCGTGCTGACCGACGGCCCGAAGGCCGGGGCGGCGAAGAAGCTGATCGGTGACGCCGCGCGGCGGACCTGGGGTGGCAAGCGCCAGCGGGACCGGTACGACAGCGGGACGGGGACGGTCGCGGACTCGCCCAAGGCCCGGATGGCCGCGGCGATGCAGCAGTTCGTCGACGGGTTCGAGCGGGTGCCGGTGCTGATCCTGCCGTGTCTGGTGCGTTACCGGGACCCGACTCCGACCGAGGGGGCGTCGGTGTATCCGGCGTGCCAGAACCTGCTGCTGGCGGCTCGCGCGCTCGGCTACGGCGGGGCGTTCACCGGCTGGAACTTCGCCGTCGACGCGCAGCTGCGCGAGCTGCTCGGCGTGCCCGAGGGCACGTTCGTCGCCGGCACCATCACGCTGGGTCGGCCGGCGGGCCGGCACGGTCCGGTGCGCCGCCGCCCGATGGCCGAGCTCGTGTTCGAGGAGGAATGGGGAGCGCCCGCGGACTGGGCGCTCGACCCACCCGGCACCGCGTTCACTTCCGCCGGCCCGCCCCGGCCCCCGGCCGCGGCGGGCGGTGGCATCACCGGTGGCACAGCCGGCAACGACGAGGAAAGGCCCCGGTCATGACGCCGGTCGACGGTACGGACACACCGGTACGGACGGAGAAGGGTAGCCCTGGCATGGGCCGACTGACACATCTGCAGCGCCTGGAGGCGGAGAGCATCCAGATCTTCCGGGAGGCGGTGGCGGAGAGCGAACGGCCGGTGATGCTGTATTCGGTGGGTAAGGACAGCACCGTGCTGTTGCACCTGGCGATGAAGGCGTTCTTCCCGTCGCGGCCGCCGTTCCCGCTGCTGCATGTGGACACGACGTGGAAGTTCCGGGCGATGTACGACTTCCGGGACAAGGTCGCCGCGGAGCTCGGTGTCGACCTGCTCGTCTATCAGAACCCGGAGTGTGTGGAACGGGGCATCAACCCGTTCGACCATGGTTCGGCGACGCACACGGACATGTGGAAGACCGAGGGTCTGAAGCAGGCGCTGGACAAGTACGGGTTCGATCTGGCGTTCGGTGGTGCGCGCCGCGACGAGGAGAAGTCGCGGGCGAAGGAGCGGGTGTTCTCGATCCGCTCGGCGCAGCATCGGTGGGACCCGAAGGCGCAGCGTCCGGAGCTGTGGCGGTTGTACAACGCGAGCAAGGCGCCGGGGCAGAGCGTGCGGGTGTTCCCGCTGTCGAACTGGACCGAGCTGGACGTGTGGCAGTACATCCACCGGGAGCAGATCCCGATCGTGCCGTTGTACTACGCGGCGCCGCGCCCGGTCGTGGAACGCGACGGCGCTCTGATCATGGTGGATGACGACCGGATGCGGCTGGCACCGGGGGAGGTGCCCGAGCAGCGCAGTGTCCGGTTCCGGACGTTGGGCTGCTACCCGCTGACCGGCGCGGTGGAAAGCGCCGCCGGAACCCTCCCGGAGATCATCCAGGAGATGTTGTTGACGACGAGCTCGGAACGCCAGGGCCGGGTCATCGACCATGACTCGTCCGGGTCGATGGAGAAGAAGAAGCAGGAGGGGTACTTCTGATGGCGCACGCGGCCAGCGACCTCGTCGCGGACGACATCGAGGCGTATCTCAATCTGCACGAGCACAAGAGCATGCTGCGGTTCATCACCTGCGGCAGTGTCGACGACGGAAAGTCGACGCTGATCGGCCGGCTGCTGTACGACTCGAAGCTGGTGTTCTCCGATCATCTCGCCGCGTTGGAAGCGGACTCGAAGAAGGTCGGCACGCAGGGCGACGGGCTGGATTTCGCGCTGCTGGTCGACGGGCTCGCCGCGGAACGTGAGCAGGGCATCACCATCGATGTGGCGTACCGGTTCTTCTCCACCGAGCGGCGGAAGTTCATCGTCGCGGACACCCCCGGGCACGAGCAGTACACCCGGAACATGGTGACCGGGGCGTCCACCGCGGATCTCGCGGTGATCCTCATCGACGCGCGTAAGGGTGTGCTGACGCAGACCCGCCGGCACAGCTATCTGGTGTCGCTGCTGGGGATCCGCCACATCGTGCTCGCGGTGAACAAGCTCGACCTGGTCGACTACTCCCGCGACGTGTTCACCCGGATCGAGGCGGACTACCGACAGTTCGCGGCCCGGATCGGCCTGAGCGACATCGTCGCGATCCCGCTGTCGGCGCTGGCCGGTGACAACATCACCGAATCCAGCCCGAACACCCCCTGGTACAGCGGGCCGACCCTGGTCGGGCATCTGGAGACGGTGGCGGTCGACGACGACGCGCACACCGGGGCGTTCCGCCTGCCCGTGCAGTGGGTGAACCGGCCGAACCTGGACTTCCGCGGGTTCTCCGGGCAGATCGCCGGGGGCACGGTCCGCCCCGGGGACCGGGTCCGGGCCCTGCCCTCGGGGCAGGAAAGCACCGTGGAGCGGATCGTCACCGCCGACGGGGACCTGGACGAGGCGATCGCCGGCCAGTCGATCACCCTCACCCTCACCGACGAGATCGACGTCAGCCGCGGCGATGTGATCGCCACCGCGATCGACCCGCCCGGGGTCGCGGACCAGTTCGAGTGCCATCTGGTGTGGATGGCCGACGAGCCGATGCTGCCCGGCCGCCCCTACCTGATGAAGATCGGGGCGCGGACGAGCAGTGTCACCATCGCCCAACCCAAGTACAAGGTCAACGTCAACACCCTGGAACACACCGCCGCGCGCACCCTGGACCTCAACGAGATCGGCGTGTGCAACATCAACGTCGACCGGCAGATCCCGTTCGATCCGTACACGACGAACCGGCACACCGGCGGGTTCATCCTGATCGACCGGTTCACCCGGGCCACGGTCGCGGCCGGGCTGCTGCACTTCGCCCTGCGCCGCGCGGACAACGTGCACTGGCAGGCCGTCGAGGTCGACAAGACCGCCCGGGCGCGCGCGAAGGGGCAGCGGCCGGCGGTGCTGTGGTTCACCGGCCTGTCCGGCGCGGGGAAGTCGACGATCGCGAACCTGGTCGAGAAGCGGCTGCACGAGCAGGGTTTCCACACCTACCTGCTGGACGGCGACAACGTCCGGCACGGGCTGAACAAGGACCTCGGGTTCACCGACGCCGACCGGGTGGAGAACATCCGCCGGGTCACCGAGGTCGCCCGGCTCATGGTCGACGCCGGGGTGATCGTGCTCGCCTCGTTCATCTCCCCGTTCCGCGCGGAACGCCAGCTCGCCCGTGACCTCCTCGAGCCCGGCGAGTTCATCGAGATCCACGTCGACACCCCCCTGGACGTCGCCGAGTCCCGGGACCGCAAGGGGCTCTACGCCAAGGCCCGCGCCGGTCAGCTGGTGAACTTCACCGGGATCGACTCGCCCTACGAGCCTCCCGAGCACCCCGAGCTCCGCCTCGACGCCAGCGGCACGATCACCCCCGAGGCCTCCGCCGACCTCGTCGTCGAACACCTGCGCACCAACGGCATCCTCACCCCGCCGGACCCGGCATGACCCCCACCGCCACCCTGACCCGTGTGGAGACCGGCCCATGACCAGTGACACCGCCGGCGCGGCGCCGTCCATCCCGGCGGCCGGGATGGACGACCACACCCTGGCCGCCGCCCTCGCCCACGAGGCCGGCGAACTGCTCCTCGCGATCCGCGACCAGGGCGGCGCCGAAGGCGACCGGCAGTCCAACGAGTTGCTGCTGCACCTGCTCGCCCAGACCCGCCCGCGCGACGCCGTCCTCTCCGAGGAGAGCACCGACAACCACATCCGCCTCGAACGCGACCGGGTGTGGATCATCGACCCGCTCGACGGCACCCGCGAGTACGGCGAGCCACCGCGGGAGGACTGGGCCGTCCACGTCGCTCTCACCAGCGGCGGGACGCCCATCGCCGGGGCGGTCGCGCTCCCCGCGGCCGGCCTCGTCCTGCACACCGGCACACCACCGGTCCTCCCCGCACCGGTGGGCGGGCCGATCCGGCTCGCGGTCTCCCGCACCCGCCCACCCGCCTGCGTCGACCACCTCCTCACCCAGCTCGACGCGACCCTGGTTCCCATGGGCTCCGCCGGCGCCAAGGCGATGGCCGTCGTCCGCGGCGACGTCGACGTCTACGCCCACTCCGGCGGCCAGTACGAGTGGGACTCCTGCGCACCCGTCGCCGTCGCCGCCGCCGCCGGGCTGCACGTCTCCCGCCTCGACGGCTCGCCCCTGCGCTACAACGAACCCAACCCCTACCTCCCCGACCTGCTAATCTGCCGCCCCGAACTCACCGACACAGTCCTGACCGCGCTGAGAGACTCGTGAGGGGAACCGCGCTGTGAAACTCGCCGGCAGGGTCGTCGTGATCACCGGCTCGGGGGGTGGTCTCGGCGAGGCCTGCGCGCGTCGGTTCACCGCCGAGGGCGCGAAGGTCGTCGTGACGGACGTCGACCCCGCCGGCGTCGAGCGGGTGTCGAGCGCGATCGGTGGTGTCGGCCTGGCGGCCGACATCACGGTCGAGGACAACGTCCGCGCCGTCGCCGACCTCGCTCGCCGTGCCTACGGCGAGATCGACGTCTGGTTCAGCAACGCGGGGGTCGCCGGACCCCGCCAGCCCGGCGACGTCCAGGCGAACCCCCTGTGGGATTCGTCCTGGCAGCTGCACGTGATGTCACACGTGTACGCGGTCCGCGAGGTTCTGCCGGCGATGCTCGAACGGGGCGACGGGTATCTGCTGCAGACGGCGTCGGTCGTCGCGCTGTCGACGCAGGCGGAGAAGGCGGCGTACTCGGTGACGAAACACGCGGCGCTCGCGCTCTCCGAGTGGCTGGCGGCCGCGTACCGCCCGCGCGGCATCAAGGTCTCCTGTTTCTGCCCCGGCGCGATGCTGACACCGATGCTCCTCGCGAACGGCCTGCCCGCCGACCATCCGGTGCTCCGCTCCGCGCCGACACCGGACGCGCAGGCCGACCGGCTCGTGCGGGCGATCGACGAGGAGCGGTTCCTCATCGTCGACTCGGAGCAGGGGCCGGACGCGATGCTGGCCAAGCTGACCGACTACGACCGCTGGATCGACGGCATCGCGCCTCCGTTCGCCTGAGTTCGCCTGAGATCCCGCCCCGCCGCGGCCCCGACACACGCCCCGTCGTGACCCCACCACCCGGTCCAGCCGGCCTTCCCCGGCCGCGCGGTCAGGCGTCCGCGTCCGCCTCGGTGAGGATCGGCGGCCCGGCGTCGATGCGGGCGCGGGCGTCGTCGGGACCGCCGCGCCACCAGCCGAGAGCCTCGACCCACCAGGTCAGCCCGGCATCGGCATAGGGCCGGACGACCGCGGCGCCGCGGTCGGGCGCATCCGCGTCGGTCGCCCCCTCGAGGACGATGTCGAACGGGCGTCCGTGCGTCCCCGCGGACACGCGTAGGGCGTGCACGTACCGGACGATGTCGGCGAGCATCGGCGCGGGCATGGTGGTCGGGCGGCCGTAGTCGGCGTGGACGGGCATCACGCCGTCCCACCGGGCGGCGCGGCGGAACGGCGCGCGCAGCGGCCACCGGCCCGCGCACCACACCGGTGGCCGCGGGCGCTGCACGGGGGTCGGCGCCATCGACACGCCGTCCACGACGACGTGCTCGCCGTGGGCGGTCACCGACTCGCCGCTCCACAGCGCGGCGAGCGCCGCAAGTGACTCGTCCAGCCGGGCCGCCCGCAGCCGCGGGTCGGCGGGCTCCCCGAACGCGGTGTACTCGGACGGCATCGAGCCCAGGCCGGCCCCGAAGACCAGCCGGCCGCCGGAGAGGACGTCCAGGGAGGCGATCTCGCGGGCGAGCTTGCCGACCCGGCGCCGGGGAACCGCGGTCATCAGGATTCCGAGCCGGATCCGCGTGGTCGTCGCGGCGATCGCGGCGGCGACCACGGTCGGGTCCACGACCGGCCAGTCGTGGTGGTACAGGACGTGATCCCATGCGAACGCGCCGTCCCACCCGGCCTGCTCGGCCCGGCCGGCCAGCTCGGTGAGCAGAGCCGGGTCGGCGAAGACGCCGACATTGGGCAGGCCGACGGCGAACCGCGGCGACGTGCCGTCGATCGTCATGATTGGACGCTAGGCGAACGCCGGCACCGCCGGTCACCGGTTCGGGATGGGAAGCTGTGGACCATGAACGTGGGCACGGGGGGCGTGGCGGGCCGCGAGGCCTCGGGCGGTCCGGCGGGCGTGGCCTTCTTCGTCTCCTACACGCGGGCTGACCGCCGCTGGGCGGAGTGGATCGCCTGGGTGCTGGAGGAGAACGGTTACTCGACGCTGCTGCAGGTGTGGGACTTCGGCCCGGGGAGCCGGTTCGTCGAGGAGATGCACCGCGCGGCGGGTGCGGCGGAGCGCACCGTCGCCGTCCTGTCGTCGGAGTATCTCGACTCGCGGTTCGGCGCGGCGGAATGGCAGGCGGCCTGGGCGGACGATCCCGACGGGCGGCTGCGCAAGCTTCTGGCGTTCCGGATCGAGGACTGCCCCCGGCCGGGTCTGCTGGGCCAGCTCGTCAGCGTCGACCTCTTCGGGGTCACCGAGGAGGTCGCGGCCGCCAGGGTGCTCGCCGCGGCCCGCGGCGGCCGGGAGAAGCCCCCGATCCGCCCGGCGTTCCCGGGCTAGGCGCGGGCCGGGAGGTGTCGGGAAGGCGCGGAGAAGAGCCCGCGTAGTCGGATGATCGACAGGGCATGTCGCGTAGGGTCGGTGGGGGCAGAGACTTCCTCCGGCATGTGCACCCGCCGGGCGCGGGTGCCGGAAGGGGACGCCATGTCGGATTCGCTGGACCTGGGCGGGCCACCGCCCTCACCCGTCGGCGCGGCCGCCGCCGGCACCACCAGCGGGGTGCTCGAGCTCGCCCCACCGGCTCCGGTGCCGGTCGTCGCGGACGACCAGGTGGACAGCATGGTCCCGCTCGACGAGAAGACGCGGGCGCAGCTGCGCACGCGGGCCGCGGCCTTCGCCGACGACCTCGCCGCGCAGGACCCGCGCAGTCCGGCGTTCCAGGACAAGATCAACGACATCGTGCGCATGGGCGAACGCGAGATCGTCGCGAGCGCCCGGGTGTCCAGCCGGATGCTCGAGCGACCCGCGGCGGCGCTGCGCGGCACCCGCGGTGGCCGCGGCTCCGGCAGCGGCGGCGACGCCCAGGCCCGGGTGGCCCACACCCTCGTCGAGCTGCGCCAGACGGTGACGGACCTCGACCCGGCCGGGGCCGACCTCAAGGGCACCCGCCGGCTGCTCGGCGTGGTCCCGTTCGGCAACCGGATCTCCCGGTACTTCCAGCGCTACCAGTCGGCGCAGAAGCAGCTCGACGCCATCATCAGGGCGCTCGACTCGGGCCAGGACGAGCTGCGCAAGGACAACGCCGCCATCGAGCAGGAGAAGGCGAACCTGTGGGCGGCGATGGGCAAGCTCACCGAGTACGCGACCCTCGCGAAGGCCCTCGACGGAGCCGTCTCGACGAAGATCGACCACATGCGGGCCACCGACCCGGCGACCGCCGACGGGCTCACCTCCGACGCGCTGTTCCCCATCCGCCAGCGCCAGCAGGACCTGCTCACCCAGCTGGCGGTGAGCGTGCAGGGCTACCTGGCCCTCGACCTCGTCCGCAAGAACAACATCGAGCTGATCAAAGGCGTCGACCGGGCGCAGACGACCACGGTCGCCGCGCTGCGCACCGCGGTGATCGTCGCGCAGGCCCTGGCGAGCCAGAAGCTTGTGCTCGACCAGATCAACGCGCTGAACGCCACGACGAACAGCATGATCATGTCGACGAGCGAGCTGCTGCGCCAGCAGTCCGGCCGCATCCAGGAACAGGCGTCGTCCAGCACGGTGGACGTCGAGACGCTGCAGAAGGCGTTCGACAACGTCTTCGCGACGATGGACGCCATCGACACGTACAAGGTGAAGGCGGTCGAGAGCATGGCGACGACCGTCGCCGCGCTCGAGACCCAGGTGGGGCGGTCGAAGGCGTACCTGGAGCGGTCCCGCGCCGGCGAGAGCTGACCGTGCCCGCGGATGACCCGTCCTGACGCCCGCGCCGCGGCCGGCCCTGGGGCCGGCGCCGCGGCCGGTGGGGAGAGGAGGACGCCGTGATCTTCCGGCGGCGTTCCGACAGTGCCGGGAGCTCGGCGAACGACGATCCCGCCGCGGTGGCCGGCGGTGCCCGGGGGCCGGGCGACGACGTCGTCCGGCCGGTCCGCCAGCTCCAGCGTGAGCTCGCCGAGCTCGTCGCGGGCGCGAACGCGAACGGCGGGAGGCTGCCGCCCGGGGCGGTGCCGACCGTGCGCGACATCGACGACGTCCTGCGCCCGTTGCTGCGCTACATCGAGGTCCAGTCGGCGAGCGAGGAGGAGATGAGGTACCTCACCGCGATCGTGCACGAGTACCTGCCGCAGGCACTCGGGGATTTCGTCGCCCTGCCGGCCCACTACGCCGACCGCCCCGGGGTCACGGGGACCACGCCCGCCGACGACCTGATCCGCCAGCTGCAGCTCCTCGACGAGGGCGCCAACGAGCTGCAGGATCTCGTCTACACCGGGGACGCGGCGAAGCTGGCGATCCAGGCGCGCTTCCTGGACGCCAAGTTCCGGCGCTCCGACCTCGACTCGTGACCGTCACCCTGCCCAGGGGCGGCAACGTGCTGCTGTCCCGGTCCGCGCCGGGCGTGGCGCGGGTGCGCGTCGCGTTCGGCTGGAGCGAGGCGCCCGGCTCGGCCGTCGACGTGGATGGCGTCATCGCCCTCGTCGACGGCGGTGGCGCGTCCACCCGGCTGCTCCTCGCCCACCAGGTGCCGAACCCCGCGGAACGGCTCGGCTCCCTGGCACCGCCCCGCCCGACCAGCGGCGAGGCCGAGGCCGTCGAGGACGTCGTCGTCACCCTGGCCGCGGTGCCCGCCACCGTCAGCCGGCTGCAGTTCGGGGCTGCGATCTACGACTCGGCCGGCCGCGGGCAGACGTTCCGGTCGGTGCCCCGCGGCCACATCCGGGTGCTCGACGACGCCGACGGCCGGGAGATCGTCAGCTACGCCTTCGACGTGGAGACCGGCCTCGAGACCGCCCTGATCTTCGGCGAGCTGTACCGGCACCCGACGGGGTGGAAGTTCCGGGCGGTCGGCCAGGGGTACGCGGGCGGCCTGCCCGGCCTCGCCGGCGCGAACGGAGCTGGTGCGAACGGAGCTGGCGCGAACAGTGCCGGCGCGAATGCCGCCGTCGCGAACGGAGGCGGTGTGCCGGCGGCGCGGCCCGCCGACGTGGCCCCGTTCCTCACCCGGACCTCTCGGGCCCGGAGCCGCCGCAAGATCGCCGATCACCTGCACCCGGCGCATCTCGCCCACCCGACCGGCCCGTCCACACCTGCTCGGCCGGCACCGACCTCACAGCCGGCACCGACCTCACCGCCGGGGCCGCAGCCACCCGCGCCGGGAGCACGGCCCACTCCGGCGCCGGCTTCACCGCCGCCATTCCCGCCTTCATCGCCACAGCGGCCAGCGTCACCACCGCCTTCGCCGCAGGCACCGCCGCCTTCCCCGGCACCATCGCCGCCTCCGCCACCACCATCTCGACCTCCGGCACCACCGCGGCCGGCACCACCACGGCCGGCCCCGCCGTCATCTCCACCGGCGGCCGGCGGCGCGCGGTCGCCGCTGGACCTCGGCGGGGACGACGAGGACACCGCGCGGCCGGAAACGCCGGCGGCCGGCGTCCCGGAGCGCCGCCCGTCGACCCCGGTCGAGGTCGGTGAGCGGTCCTCCCGCCACCGGCAGCGCAACGAACACGTCAGCGCGCTCGACGACGATCACCCGGCCACCATCTGGACGGCGGAGCAGCGCGGCTCCGGCGCCCTGACCGTGACCCTGCGCTGGGAGACCCTGACGACCCGCACGGGGCTGCCGCGCCCGAGCAACATCTACCTCGGCTGCCTCTGGCAGGCCCTGGACGGCGCCGCCGGCGTCATCCAGCACCTGGGGCACTCCGCCAGCAGCGCCGGGCGCGCGGGCCGGCAGGTGCTGCGCCTGGGCAGCCGCGACGAGCGGGACGGCCAGACGATTTTCGTCGACCTGAGCACCCTCGCCACGTTCAAGCGGTTCTTCGTCTTCGCCTACGGGCTGCACAGCGCTCCGGAGTGGGCGTCGCTGCGGCCGGTGCTCACCGTCGCCGGGCGGTCGGGCGAACAGCTCGCCATCCGCCCCGGCGGGGCTTCGCCGAGTGCCCGAACCTGTGTTGTCGCCTCTTTTCACATGGTGGGCGACGACCTGGTCATCCGGCGGGAGAACGATTTCGTCGAGGGGACCCAGGCCGACGCCGCGGCGCGGTACGGCTGGTCACTGGAATGGAATCCGGACGGCATGACACCGCGCGATACTCCGTAGTGTTCCTTCGTGCCGCCGGGCGGGTCAGACCCCGGCGTCGACCCGGACGGGGAAGGCCATGACCGTCGTCAGGAGCTCGCGCACCTCCTGCGGTACCGGCGCCGGCCCGGTGGCCGGGCGGTGCACCAGCACGGCGTCGCACAGCGCGACACAGGTCTCGCCGTCGAACATCGCGCACACCTGCAGGACGGAGCTGGTGCCGACCCTGCCCACGCCCACGCCGACGCGGTACTCCCCGGGGTAGCGGACCTCGCCCAGATAGTCGATCTCCACGCGGGCCGCGACCACCGGTAGCGGACGGCTCAGCGCCGGCGCCACATGGCTGTCGCCGAGCAGCGCCCGGTTCATCCCGACCCGGGCCTCCTCGAAGAGCGCCGCGATGGCCACGTTGTTCACGTGCCCGAGGCTGTCCATGTCGCCGAAGCGGGGTTGCAGCGTCATGACGAACGGGTAGTTCGCCAGCTGTGTCCTCGCGGGGTCGTGCGTCGCGCCCATGCAGTCCTTCTACCGCGCCGGGCGCGGCCCGGGGGAGCCGGCGTGGCATGCGTCTCCTCCGTCGCCGTCGCCGTCGCCGTCGCCGTCGCCCGTGGCCGCGCCCGGCGCCCTCGCGGTGCCGGGCCGACTGCCGGGCCGGGTCGACCGTGGCGCCGGGCCGGCCCGCGCCGGTCGTCGTACGGATCGTCGTGCCGGCGGTCGCGCCAGTGGCGGGGCCGTGCCGGCGCTGTGCCGGTGATGGGTCGCGCCGGCGCTTAACTTGCCTCCGTCGGGCGGCCTGCCTGTCCCGCTCGCGGCCGGAGGGTGACCGGCAGCGTGGCGTAGCCGTGCAGCACCTGGGTGGGCCGGCGCCGGGCCTGGCCCGCCCGGGCCAGGCCCGGGTACCGCTCGAACAGGGCCCGCAGGCCCACCTCACCCTCCATGCGGGCCAGGGCGGCGCCGACGCAGTAGTGGATGCCGCCGGAGAAGGCCAGGTGCTCGCGCGCATTGGGTCGCGTGACGTCGAGGACATCCGGTTCGGTGAACACCGCCGGATCCCGGTTCACGCCGCCGAGCAGGATGGCGACGAGTCTGCCGGTGGGGATCGCGGTGCCGAGGACGTCGACGTCCTCGTAGGCGACACGGGCGGTCATCTGCACCGGCCCCTCGAAACGCAGGATCTCCTCCACCGCGTTCGGCCACCGGTCGGGCCCGGACCGCAGATACTCCAGCTGGTCGGGATGCTCCATCAGCAACGCCGCGCCGTTGCCCAGCAGGTTGACGGTCGTCTCGAAGCCGGCGGCGAGCAGGAGCTGGGCGGTCGCGATGAGCTCCGTCTCGGTCAGCCGGTCACCGTCGTCGACGAGCCTGACGAGCTGGCTGAGAATGTCCTCGCCGGGATCGCGGCGCAGCCTCTCGAAATGGCCGCGCAGCCAGGTGTTGATGGCCTGCTGCGCCCGTTCCACCCGCCGGAATGTGCCGTAGGGAAGGCCGAAGTCGAGCGTGGCCGCGGCCGCGGTGCCCCAGGCGAGGAACTGCGCGTGCATCGCCGCGGGCACGCCGAGAATCGTGGCGATCACGGTCACCGGTAGCCGGCTCGCGTAGCGGTCGACGAGATCGACGGTGCCCTCGCCGGCCATGGCGTCGAGCAGCGCATCGGCGGCCCGTTCCACCTCCCCGCGTAGCCCGTCGACCGCGCGGGGCGTGAACACCTTCGACACGAGTCGGCGCAGACGGGTGTGGTCCGGTGGGTCGATAGCCAGCAGCGACGGCGGGTCCAGCGGCCCGTTCACCGTCGGGTCGGGGGAGAGCCGGGCCATCAGCCGCAGTGGCGCGGGCAACGCCGACATGTCGAGGACCATGCCGAGCGCGTTGTCGCGCAGGACGGCCGACGCCGCCCGGTGGCTGGCGGTCACCATTGCCAGCCGGCGGTCGACGAACAACCCCTGGGAACGGATTTCGTCGTAGGCCCCGTAGGGATCCGCGAGAAGGGCAGGCTGCGCCATCGCCAGCGTCGCCAGGTCACCCGACCGCCTGGCTTGCCACAACGCCCCTCGGACGACGCCGTGCCGGACCGTCCAGCGCATTCCGGCCCGAAGCGACACCGCTCTCCGAACCGACCTGCTTTCCCTAACCGACATGGCTGGCCGAGCTGACACAGCTGGCCGAGCTGACACAGCTGGCCGAACTGACATGGCTGCCCGCCTCCGCCGTCCTTCCGGTCGTGCTTCCGTGCCCGGGCCACCAGCCGGACCTGTTCCCGGTCGTGCTTCACCGGCGCCCCGCCCGTATCTGGACGGACATCCGGTGACCGTGCCATGGCCATCCTGTGCCGGGTCGACGTCCACGGCCTTGTTCCCGCTCGTCCCAGCGATTCCGTGACGAGCACGGCATCCTGGCCGGTGCGGTCCGCGCGCCGGCAACGCCGCGACAGCTACCAGAGGTTTGTCGCTGTGCGGGAGTAGCGGCGGAGCGGACCGTGCCGCCTCGACGAAACCGTCGAATGAGTGTTTTTCGGCCAGGCACGCCCAGGAACGATGGTCCAGCGTGTGCGTGACCACGTGGCCTGCCCTTTGCTGGCATTACCTGTGTAGTTCCTCTGTGGAGCGAAGATGGAGCAGTGGTTTGTCGCCCGGGGTTCGCGGATGCAGGTCGCTCCGTACTCGTGTTTAACGTCATGTCATCCGGTATGGTGCATAGCTTGATGGACGAGATTTTCGGGGGGTCCATTGCGTACGGGGGGGCTCGGCCATCCGCGCCGGGCGTTAGAGAAGTACTTGATAGGCCTTCTGACCTGCGTGTTTATCGTTCCCGTGGCCGTCGGAACGTCGGCCACGGGTGCGAGGGAAGTGCTGCCGGCCGCGCCGGTGGTTCAGGCCCGGACGGCAGCTTTCGTGGGCGGCGCCCAGGCGGCGGCGAGCCCGATGCCGGAGGCGGTGCCGCTGCCCGGCTCGGCGGGTGCCGCCGACAGCGGAGCGATGGACGCGGTGATCCTGGTCGATGTGTCCCGCTCGCTCGACGAGCCCACGATCGCCCTGGAGGCGCGTGCCGCCGGCGTGATCGCCGCAACCGACCTGTCGACCCGCACCAGGATCGCGGTGACCGCGTTCGCCAGCATGGGGCCGTCCGGGAGTAGCACGGCGAGACCAGCCGCCGAGACCCTCTGCCCGCTCGCCCCGGTAGACGACCCGGACGACCGGGACCGCATCAGCGGCTGCCTTTCCGGGATCATGCGGCGCACCGCCGGCCAGGGCCAGGACACCGACTACGTCGCCGCCCTGAAATCGGGCTTCGACACGCTTCTGTCCGCGCCTGCCACCGGCTTCGGCCCAGCCCGGAAAGTGATTTTCATTCTTACCGACGGCCAGCTCAGCACGGCCGGAACCGACTCGAGCGGGGGCTCGTCCACCGACCGGTCCGAGAGCGGCCAGATCCGTGACGAGATCCTCCCCGCGGCCAGGAAAGCCGGCATCGAGATCTGGCCGTTCGGCTTCGGGCCGAAGCCGAACATCACCGATCCCACCGGCCACACGGTCGACCTGGCCACGCTGGCACGCGACGCCAGTCCGCCACCCACGCCGTGCCCGGGCTACGATCCGGCTACGGAGCGGGTCGTGCCGCTGGCCACGTCCGCCGATCTGACCGGGCCGCTGCTGACCACGCTCGGCCTGCTGCGCTGCGAGTTCGCCGGCCCGGTGAAGTCGTACGGTCTCGACCTCGGGTCCGAAGTCGGCGTGGTCATACCCGCCGGCGTCGCCGATGCGGCGATCACCGTCCTCAAACCGAGCCAGGGCACCCGGCTCACGTTCCACCCCCCGGGCCCGGGCGGTGTCGGAGACAAGGACGTGCCCCTCCCGCGCGACTTCGACGATGCGGGCAGCAGCTATATCCGGCGTGGAGGCTCCGGATGGGTGGAATCCCTGCGGATCGTCAATCCGCCGCCCGGCACCTGGGTCGTGAAGGCCGAACCGGCCCCCGGCGAACCCGGCGGGATGATCACGGTCGTCCCGGTCTGGCGGCTGCTCGGGAACCTTGAGATCGATGGGCCGGCGCCGTACCCGGGTTCGCAGGCCAGCGCGCACCTGCGCCTGTTCGGCCGGCGGGACGCCTTCGCCGACGCGGCAGGCACGGCCGGCCTGCGGGTCGACGTGACGACACTGCGGCCGGGGCAGAACCCGGCCGACGGGATCCCCGCCGGCACCCTCAGGGACGACGGCGGGAAGCAGGACGTCCCAGGGGCCGAGCGTGGCGGCGGGGCCGGGAACGGGGTCGGAAGCGGGACTGAGAGCGGCCGCGGTGACGGCGTGTTCAGCGGTTCCGTGGCCGTCCCGAAGGACGCCTCCGAACGCGTCATCTTCGTCGCGCGGCTCGGCGGTACGAGTTTCGGGCAGGCGCTCTGCGCCCGCCAGGTATGCGGCGAGTGGACGTTCATGAGTGCCGTCAGCGGATCCGCCGGCGGAGTAGGCGCCGCCGGCCCGCATATCCGCATCCGCCCTCCGGCCGGATCCGTCGTCGCGGGCGGCGAGATCAGCGGTGAGATCACCATCCACGCCCTGGGAACCGGCAAGCTGCCGCTGCTCGGCATCGCACTGCTCGACCAGGATCCGGGAGTGACGGTGAGCCCGGCCCGGATCCAACCGCCGGCCGGCGGCGGCTCCGGTACCGGGACCACCGTGCGCTTCACCCTGCGTGTGGACTCGTCGGCACGGCCGGGGCCGCTGCGCGGCAGCGTCGCGGTGACCAACCTCAATGCCCCGCCGAACATGGGGATGGCCATCGGTGACTTCGACATCACCGTGCGCCCGGCACCGACCGGCGGCACATCCGGATGGGTGCGCCTGATCGTCGCGCTGGTATCAGCTGCCCTGTTCGCCGCCCTCGTCTCCGGGGGTCTGATGGCGTGGGGCAGCTCCAAGAAGCGGAGGAGCATGGGGGGCAGGCCCGACAGGGGCGTCGCGGATCCGTCGGACATACCGAGTGATCAGCCGGTGCCGTCCGGTACCCCCGCGTCGCCCGAGCCGCGGGGGGTGCTCGGCCTGACCGTGTACCTGTACGACCACGGAACGCCCGTCGACTACCTCGACGCGGAGGAGTCGGACGGCGCCCGCCTGGCCCTCCGGCTACCCAAGCCCGATTCGCCGCCCCAGTTGGCGCGACCGGCTGACGGCGCCGAGCCTGACTTCGTCATCCGGCGGGTGGAGGATCCGGAATCGACGGATATCCGGATCCGTCGACCGGGCCAGCGCGAGCTCACCTTCCCGGTGGGGCTCACGGTCCTGCACCGCGCCGAGAACGCCTTCGACCTCGCGGTGATGGACACCTGGGAACCAGCCGAGCCGGACGTCAACCCGGCCGACCGGGTGAACGCGGACGGGTACGCGGTAAGCGGGGACGGCGCACCATCCGCGGCGGTCCAGCCGACGGCTCAAGCCGTTGAGCCCGGCACCGGGCCTGCGCCCGCGGTGGATGGGGAACCGGATCCCGCCACGGAACCGGTGGCCCCGCCGCCGGGCGGATCGCGGGTCGGGGAGGTGAACCGGGCATGACGCTGAAAGTTTTCATCAGCTATGCCCGGAAGAACGACCGGCGCAAGCACATTACAATCTTCCGGCAGGATCTGCAGAACGAGCTCGATCAGCAGATAGGCGGGGAGCCGGTCGAGGTTTTTCTCGACCGGGATCTCACGCCGGGGGCCGACTGGAAGTCGGACATCGAGAACGAGCTCAACACGTGCGATTTCTTCATCCCAATCTGCACCGAGAGCTATTTCCAGTCCGCGGCCTGCGCCGAGGAGTGGGGACTGTTCCGTCGCCGTCTGTTCGAGGCGGTGAGGTACGGCGACAAGCGGCCGTCCCGGATCATCCCCATCTGGTGGAAGCGGATGAGCTATATACCGCCGATCGTCAAGGCTTACCAGCTCACGATCGACGGCAACCCGCACACCACGAAGAGGGGCCTCTTTGATGACCTGATCGAGAATCGGGATTTCGGAGCGTACCCGATGGCCGTCCAGCATCTTGCCGAGCAGATCAAGAAGGTTCACAAGGCAAAAGCCTCGAGGGACTGGCGGCCGCGAAGCCCGCAGCTGAGGATGGACGGGCGGAACTTTGCGTTCGAGCCGGGCCAGTTCGGCAGGGACGACGTCCTGAAGTGCCATCTGGTATATGCGGTGGCCAAGAAAGAACAGCTGAACGGACGGCCGGTCCCGGATGAGGGCGCGTATCATGAGTCCGTCGACGAGTGGGACCCGTTCCGCAGGCGTGCGGCCTCCTCGGGGCATCCGATGACCCACTGGGACGCGATGACGAGCTACCCGGCGCTCGGTCTGAGCTGGGCACTTCACATGCTGAACGTAGAGGTGATCGGCGAGCCGCTACCCGCCTTCGAGGAATGGAGTGCCGCGACAGTGAGATCGATCAGGCGAAAGGGGACGCCGATGATCGCTTTGTTCGACCGCACGGATCCTATCGGGGCTCGAATCTGGATGATATCTACAATTCAGCCGACGCAGGCTCGAAAAAGGGTCGTGATTTCTCCGCTGCCCGAAGCTGCCGCCGGGACCGAGAGCACCACGGGCGCCGTGGGCGTGCAGAGTGCCGCAAGTGCTGCGAGCGCCGTGGATTCCGTGGATTCCGTGGATTCCGTGGGTGCCGCCGGAGCCGCCCGCAGCGACCCTCGCTACATATTCGAGTGCGTGCGGGCGACGACTGAGATCGTCGCCGCTGTCCGGCGCAGTGTGGAGCACCACTGGCCCGACGGGTCGGGCGGCGACGGCGGGCCGCTGGTGACCAACCCCTACGATCTGGGCACCTGAGATGCCCGGCACGGTGGTCACCTTCTACTCGTACAAGGGTGGCGTCGGGCGTTCTCTCGCACTCGCCTGGGTAGCCTGGATCCTCGCCTCGGCCGGAAAAAAGGTCCTCGTCGTCGACTGGGATCTGGAGGCCCCCGGCCTGGAGAACTACTTCTGGCCGGCCGCGGCCGTCAAGGGGATGCGGACCAGGGCCGGTCTCGTGGATCTCGTCATCGACTACCGCGACCGCCTCGACGCGGACGCACTGGCACGGTACCTGGAACGTCATTCATGGCAGCCGCTCGCCGCCCACCCGGACTGGTCCGGGGAGGACTGGGCGGACCCGTCGACCGCCGAGCAGGCGCGTGCGGAGCTGGCCGATCCCGACCTGCGGGAGTGGGTCCGGGAGCGGATCACCAGGGTGGATCTGGATGCGGCCCGCGCCGAGCTCACCAGGGATTCGTCCGGCGGCGAGGCTGATTCCGACCCTATGAAGCAGCGGTTGAGGGACTGCACCAGCTGGGCCTCGTTCGTCGAGGAGCTGGACATCGACGACGTTTTCCAGCCCGGTGGCTCGGTCGACCTCATGCGATCCGGCCGCCTCGATGCTGAATACGCCGCAAAGCTGGCGCTCCTGGACTGGAACGAGCTGTACACGAAGTTCGCCGGGCACCGCTTCTTCCGGACCCTCAAGTCCAGATGGGCGGACTACTACGATTTCGTCCTGGTGGATTCGCGGACGGGCATGGGGGATGTGTCGGCCACCTGCACGCAGGTTCTCCCCGATGTCATGGTCGCCTGTTTCGGTATGAACGAGCAGGGCATCCTCAACACCGCACGGGTCGCCGCCCAGGCCCGTGCGGCAGGCGCCCGTGAGCGGCGTGAACTGAGAATCCTGCCGTTGCCGTCACGGATCGAGACCTCCGCGCGGGCGGCGGCGGGAAAGGCAAAGGACCGCTACCAGCGGGTGTTCGAACTGCCGTGGGAGGAGTTCGAGGAGGTCTCCACGACGCTGCCGCGTCAGCCGTTGATAGGGCCCAGAATCCTGGGCGGCACGCAGAAGTACTGGGAGCAGGTGGCGTTGCCGCACACCCCGCGGTACGCGTTCCAGGAGGGTCCGCCGCACGGAATCGACCGGGATCGTCTGCAGCGGGCCTGCGAATTTCTCGCCCAGAACATCGGGCGGGATGACACAATCCGCCTGAACCCGCCGTCGCGGACGGCATGGGCGAAAATGGTGGCGGGCTTCGACCGTCCCGCGCGCAAGCTGCAGTACGACGAGTTCGTGATCAGCTACGCCGAAGGCGGCCGGGATCCGCTCTGGGCGGCCTGGGTGTACGAACAGCTGTGCCGGATTTCCGCGCGGGTACGGCAGCACAACGCGAGCCGGGACGGGACGGGCTTCCTCGACGACCGGCTCCGGGACGCCGGCGGCGATCCGGGCACGGACATCGACGGCGGGAAACTCTGTGTGCTGATCCTGCTCAGCCCCAGATATGTCGAATCCGACTTCGGCCGGGCCACCTGGCGGTGGGCCGCCAGCCGCTACACCAGGGCGGACCCGGCCGACCGTGGCTCCAGCCGATGGAGCCTCCTGCCCGTTCTCATCTCCTCCCACGCCCCGGAGACGGCACCGTTCGCCGAGATCCAACCGGTGAGCCTGGTCAAACTCGACGAGGAGACAGCCAGAACGACGCTGCTGGCGGAGCTGGCCGACACGTGGGACGAGCGCGAGTCCGCGGTCCTGACGCCTGTGGAGTTTCCCGGGAGCCCGGAGGATCTCGTCCGCCGTTACCAGGAGCGGGCTGACGAGCTCGAAAGGGCGAACGCCGTGACGGCGGAACGGGTGGCGACCCTGCGCCAGCTCGCCCAGGAGAAGCTGGAGCATCACGGTACGACCTCGACCTCCCAGGCCGTCCAGCACCTGAGGGAGGCGAACCGGCTCGCCCGCGACAGGCGGGACAGCCTCGTGGCCGCTCTCACCGGGTTCGAGCTCGCCTACGCCGAGTTTTCGGAAGAGCAACTACCACAGCGGCGGCGTACCGGCCGGCCCCGACAGACCGCCGTGCGCGCGGTCGAGGAGACCATGCGGCTGGTGGACTCCGACACCATCGCAGATCTCTCCGACGCCACCGACATCCGCGGCGCCATTGACCCCAACAATTCCCGCGGCGGAATCCACGCCAGGAGCACCCTGACGTCGTCCAGGCTCTACCGCAATGATCTGCGCCCCCTTCGCCGGGCCATAGACGAGGTGGACCGGCTTGGGCTGATCGAACCCCTGTCCCCGGACGGGCAGCGGCTGCGGCTGGCGAAGGCGGTCGTGCTCCGTCTCCTCGACGACGTCCAGGAGGCACGGCCACTCCTGGTCGAGGTCCATCAGAACGCCGGCCGGGACCGCGCTCTCCGGGCCCGGTGCGACCTGGAGATCGGGATGGGGTCGTTCGCACGCGGCAGAACGTTCTGGGACGACGCGTACCGCAAACTGCTGCGGCTGGTCCAGCAGCCAGATGTCGAAGCCCGGATCAGGTTCCTGGCGCTTTCCACCCTAGGTGCGATGGCGAAGCCCGAAGAGGCCAGGGGGCATTTCGAGCGGGCGCTCGAGGCGGTAGCCGGGGAACGTCACCTCGCCGGACTCCGGATCGCCGCCCTCGTGAATCTCGGCCGGAACGCGGCTGCCCGCGGCCTGCATCCCACGGAGGAGGGCGGACCGCTGAAGCACTTCGAGGAGGCGGTCGACGCGGCCAGGGGCGAGTGGCCACTGGTCTCGCTTCCGCTCGCCGAGGCGTACTGGCAGACCAGCCGGCCGGTGAAATCACCTCATACGTCGAAGGAAATTCTGGCCCGTCTGCTGCGAGCGATCTGGATCTACACTGTACTCGGCCTGCAGGCCGAGGTCCATGAATGCCGAAAGATCATCGGGACTCGCGCGGCGAAGGACATGGGCTGGGATTCCTTCAAGGAAATCAACGACGGCGAACCGACCTCCACGTTCACCCCCGCGAAGATTAGCGACTTCGACGTGATCATGGCGATCCTCGACGTCCGAGTGCCCGACACCACCGCGCTCCGCTGACCCTCCGCCCCGAGCGGGCGCGGACCGGAACAGCGCATAGATACGGTGTCGCCCGGCACCATCGACACCCCATGGTGGCCGCGGAGGACGCTGCCGACGCCAAGACGGACGCGCTGGTCGAACGCACGCCACTCGGCCGCAGGGGCCGGCCGCAGGGGCCGGCCGGAGGAGGTGGCCGCGGTGGTGGCGCTCCTGCTCTCGGACGAGGCCAGCTTCGTCAACGGGACCGACGTCCTGATCGACGGCGGGGTGCACGCCTCGTTCGACAGCGGGTCGTTCCTGCTGTTCGGACAGTGACCGAGGCGACCGCGGAGCTGGAAGTGGAGCAGAATCACGACGCACCACGGACGAGAGGGTGGCGATGAAGGCGGTTCGGGGACATGAGGGACGCCCGGTGGTCATCGACGTCGCCGAGCCGCCCGGCTGGGACGAGGGCGAGCTGCTGAACATGGCCGTGGCCGGGATCTGCGCCTCGGACCTCAACTACCTGCGGCTCGGCACCCGGTTCATCCTCGGCCACGAGCTCGCCGGGCGGAAGGCGGACGGGACGCCCGTCCTGGTGGAGGGGCAGTTCGGGTGCGGGAGGTGCGACTTCTGCCGGGAGGGCCGGAACAACCTCTGCGACCAGTCCACCAGGAAGGCTCTCGGCATCATGCAGAACGGCGGCATGGTGGAGCAGTTCCGGGTGCCAGCCCACAAGGTCCTCGAGATACCGGCCGGGCTTGACGTCTCGAACGCCTCGCTGGCCGAGCCCGCCGCGGTCGCCTGGCACGGCGCCCGCGTCGGCGGGACCGCGCCGGGCCGGACCGTCGTCGTCGTCGGCGGCGGTTCGATCGGCCAGCTGGCCGCCGTCGCGGCCCAGACCCAGGGCGCTGCCGAGGTCGTCATGGAAGCCCGCTACCCCCACCAGCACGCGATCCGCGAGCGGATGGGCGTCGGGGAGCCCAGGGCGGGCGAGCGCTACGACGTGGTGATCGAGGCCGCGGGGTCACCCAGCTCCCTGCGGCGCAGCGTCGAGCTGGTGAAGCCAGGCGGCACCGTCTCGCTCCTGGGCGTCCACCAGGGCGGTATCGACGTGCCGTACTCGTCGTTGTTGACCAAGGAGGTCACGCTGGTCGCGTCGATGGGGTACTGCGGGCATGCCGGCCGGCGGGAGATGCTTCAGGCCGCCGAGATGCTCGCGGCGCGCCCTGAGATCCCGGACTCGCTCATCACCCATCGCTTCCCGCTCGAGGACGCGGCCGAGGCCTTCCGGGTGGCGGGCGACCGCGAGTCGGGCGCGGTCAAGGTCGTCGTCGAGGTTGGCTGAGCTGGTCCAGGCCGGCCGTGGTAGCGGCTGGGGCTCCGTCCACCACTGCTTCTACCGCGGAACCGTAAGGGCGGCATCCATGCGTTGAATCCCTTGACACCGCCCGGCATGCCAAGCCTTTCGAACACCTTCTGAAATGCGTGAACGGATGAATCCGGCTGGCCGGCGCCTGTTGGGCACCGGAGCCGGGCTCCGGCGTGCTGCCGGTCGTCGGGGGTGATGGGAGTGGCGACTGGCCGCGATGATAAGGAGTTAGCGTCCTCCCAGGTAGGGACAGCCATGGTCGCGTACGACCGGGGTGGCTGACTCGTGAGAAGTGCCGGCGGTCCGGCCCACATAGTGCGCAACCGGGCGCAACGGATCCACCAAATGAAAAAGCCCCTGCGAATCGGCAACCCTTCACAGTCGCGGAACGACTTTCCATGGGGAGGGGCCCGATTCGACGAAGAGGTCACATGTCCTTGAAACGAGCAGTCCGGAGCGCGGCGCTGGTGGCGGTGGCCACCGCCACGTTCGCCGGCTGCGTACCGGTCAGCCCGGGCGGCGGAGGCGGCGCCGTCCCGACCGCCTCGCCGTCCGTCCCCCCGACCGCACCCTCGTCGCCGTCCGGCACTCCGGCGGGCACTCCGACCGTCTCGCCGTCGGTCCAGCCGACCGTGCCGTCGTCGCCGACCAACACCCCGGTGGGCACCCCGACGCCTTCGCAGACCACGTCCCCGTCCGGACCGACGTCCGGTGACTGCGGGCGGACGTCGGGAGCCTCGCCGGCGACGAAGATCACCGAGGTCGGCCTGGGGTCGCCGGCGGTCAGCTTCGCGCCGCAGGGCGACACCGACCCCCTGCCGACCGCGATCGCCGCCGCGCCGGGCGGCGGGTCGTGGCTGGCCTGGCTGGGCACCGACTCCAAGGTGCGCCTCGGCAAGCTGGACTGCGGTGACCAGCTGGTCGGTACTCCCACATCCCTCGACGCGGTCGACCTGCAGGACGTCAAGGCCGATGCGGACGGTGTCGTGGTCCTGCTGACCCGTCCCGGCCCGCAGGGCAGCGGGACGCTGTGCGGCGGGACGTCCAGCCCGACCAGGACCATGTGGATGGTCCGCCTCGACAACACCGGCAGACAGCTGTGGGAGCGTCAGGTCACCAACCTGAGCAGCAGCCGCGGCGGCTACGACCCCGGGGCTCTGTTCGTCTGGTGGTACAACCACCACGGCACCCTGGCCTACGACGGCACCAACTACGCCGCCTACTTCGAGGCGGCGATCACCGTGGCCAACGGCGGCTGCGTCGACATCCACGAGGGCGACCGGATGCAGGTGGTCAACGCCGCCACCGGCGCGCTGGTCTCCGGGCACGACAGCTTCGACTGGGGCTGCAGCCACGCCTGGGACTCCCACATCATCTGGGACGCCCGCACCGGCCACTTCGCGATGGTCTGCGCCACGGACAACAACTGCCGCATCGCCCGCCCCGGCACCGGCCAGACCGTCGTGCCCGGGGTCTGCGACGGAACCCTGTTCGGCGGCAACATCGTGCTGGCCGGCACCCCGGGCTACTGGACCGCGTGGAGCAACGGCAACCAGGTACGGCTGGAGCACTTCTCCACGGGCGCGTCCGACCGGACGGTCCTCACCGCCGACCGGACCCAACACTCGCACCTGGTCGGCTACGGCGCCGGCAGGATGCTCCTGACCTGGAAGTCCGGAACCTCGACCACCGCCCAGGCGTACGACACCACCAGTGGCGGCACCGTGGGCGGCCAGTTCACGATCGCCGTGCCGGACCACACCTACGTCGAGGCCAAGGCCTACCCCGACGGCAGCGTCGCCTTCCCCGCCGCCGGCACTTCCAGCACGTCCATCCGGGTCGTTCGGGTAATGCCGCTCACCTGACACCACAGGCGAGGGGCGGGCGGGCGCGGCGACCTCGTCGCGCCCGCCCTGCGCCTCGGGCGGATCCGGTCGGGTGGTGCCGCGGGCGGTGCGGCCGGCCGGCCGTCCGGTGCCGGTGCGTGCACGGACACCTACCAGGAGGCGCAGTGTTCGTGGCAGAATGCCTACCGTGCACGGACAGGACGGTGCGGCACCCGTGACGCGCCGGCCGTCAGCGGCCGGCACCGGCGGCGGCGCACCTACCCCTGCCCGCACGCCGGCCGCGGCCCGGCAGCCGCTTTCGCGGCGAGAGGTCGTCGAGCTGCACGGCCGTCTGGTCGCCGGGGATCCCACGGCGCTCGCCGTCGTCCACGAGCGGTACGCCCGCTACCTGCTTGCCGTCGCCACGCGGGTGACCGGTGACGCCGACGCGGCCCGGGACGTCCTCCAGGAGGTGCTGGTCGCGTTCTGGCAACATCCGCTCCGGTTCGACCCGGACCGCGGGGAGCTGCGCACCTGGCTCGCGGTACTCGCCCATCGGCGCGCCGTCGACTGGGTCCGCCGGGAGATCGCCCGGCGCCCTACCGACCTGGTCGCGCGGGCCCTCGCCGAGCAGTCGGACGGCCCGGCGGCCGACCGCGACTTCCTCGCGAGGGAGGACGCCGACGCCGTGCGGGCCGCCGTCGCCGCGTTACCCGTGAAGCTGCGCGAGGTGGTGGAGTTGGCCTACTACAGGGAGTTGACCTACCGTGAGGTGGCCATTCGGCTCGCCATCCCGGAGGGGACGGCGAAGTCGCGCATGCGAGCGGCCCTGTCAGCCCTCGCGCTGGCCCTCACCCGCCTGGGAGCCGCCCCGTGACGGTCGACCCAACGGCCGCGCCCACACCGGAACACTGTGTGACGGCGCTGCTGGACGCGTACGTGGTGGGTGAGTGCACGGCCGCCGCGGCGGCCGCCCTCGAGACCCATCTCGGCCGGTGCGTGAGCTGTTCCGTCAACGCGGCACAGCTCGCCCTCACCGTCCCGCCGCCGGCCTGGTCCGCCGCCGGGCCCCCCGACGCGCCAGCCGCCGACGTCGACATGGACCTCACGCCCGGCCGACCCGGGTCGCTCGACGCCGTCCTCGCCGCGGCGCTCGCCGCCCGGCCCGCCGCGCCCGGCACGGTCGTCGCGGGCCTGACGGCAGCGGCACAGGCCGGCCCCGCCCGGCCGCGCGGACCGCGGACCCCGACCCACGGGAGCCGGGCTGCCGCGCTCGACAGGCTGCTGGCCGAGCTCACCCCGGCGCACTGGGGGCGCCCGGCCGCGGCCGGCTGGTCGGTGCGTGAGCTCGTGCTGCACCTGTACGCCGTCGACGGCCTGTTGCTGGCCGCCCTCGATGGCGCCGGCAGCGACGCCGGCACCGGCGGCGACGTGCCCGGCGACCTGGGACGGCCGGACGAGGATCCGGTGGCGCGCACCGAGGCCGTCCTGGCGGCCACCCGGGAGTGGTCGGTCGAGCAGGTTCGGTTGCGCTGGTTCGAACGCGCGGGGTCGGTGTGCGCGGCCGTGGCCGACGCGACCCGGGCCTCGGGGCCGTCAGCCGTGACGGCGGGCGGCTGGACGACCACCCCGGCGGACCACCTGACCGCCCGGGCGTTCGAGACGTGGATCCACACCCGGGACATCGCCGCGGCCGCGGGTCTGGCCGTACCGGATCCGGGCGGGGACGAACTGCACACCATGGCTGATCTCGCGCTGCGCCTGCTGGCCGACCCGTGGACGGCGGCCGTGGAGACGGCCGGGCCGGCCGCGCTCACCGTGACGTTGACCGGGCCGGGCGGCGGTACCTGGTCGCTGGACCCCTCCGGTGTGCACGAGTGGGAGAACGGCGCCGGCCTGGTGGAACCTGGCCCCGCCGCGGGTCTGGCGCTCACGACCGGCCCGGCGTCGGGCCCGCTGACCACGGGGGCTGTGACCACGGGGATCGTTCCGTTCTGTCTGCTGGCCGGCGATCGCGCGACGGTGGACGCGGTGGCCACGAGGATGGAGGGCGACGAGCGGCTCGCCGTCGAGCTCCTCACTCTCGCTCCCAGCCTGGCCGGCCCCTGAAAGGGAGTCTTTCGGGCTGAGGCCGGAGCGAGACGGCGCGAACGCCATGCCCGCCGTCTCCTCCGCGCTCGCCACGAGGCCGGCCGCGGTGAGCGGACCACCTGAAGGATGGCGACCAACCCGTCGCGCTGCGGCGGGATTCAGTAGGGCGAGCCCGCGGTCAGCGAAGATCCCGTGCGCTCGCCTGCGCGCAGACCGCGACGACGTCGTCGAAGCATTCCAGCAGGGACGGCCGTTCCTCGGTGAGGTAGATGTGGGCGGCCGTGCTGAACCAGCCGAGCGCCATTTTTGTGAGAGCGCGGATTTCGAGTGCCGGGATGGTGTCGCCACATCTGCTCTCCAGGACCGCGGCCAGACTCGTCTCGAATGCCCGACTGCCCGTCGAGAACTGCTCCGCGGCGAGCTGTGGCTCTGTCGCGACCACGGCGCGGATCTGCTCGATCAGCCGCTGTTCGTAACCCTGCTCGGCGAGTTCCCGGAGCAGGAGGTGCAGGCTTGTCAGGGGCGCTTCATCGGCCGGTCTTTCGCGCAGGCGTTGGGTCGCGGTTTCGCGCCGTACGATGAGGTGGTCGAAGAGAACGGCCTCTTTCGTCGGGAAATGATGAAAGACGGTGCGGCGGCCGACGCGTGCTGCCGACGCGATCTGGTCGATCGTCGTCTCTGTATATCCCTGTGCTTGGAACAGGCGGAGGGCCTCGTCGGCGATGCGCACGCGCTTCGCGTTCGGATCGCGCTCGCGGGTCGGTGTTTCCGGCACGCATCAGGATTCTAGCCCCTTGACCCGGCGGGTGATGGCGGTCGCCCTGCGACCGCGGACGCCCCGCCCTCGGGTGGCGTGGCGCCTGCCGACGCCCTCGACCTTGACCACCCCTAGCTGTTGCACTAGTGTCATAGCTGGAAAGTTCGCAGGTAGCAGGGCTGAACTACAAGATCGAACCAGGTTGGGGCTCGGGGCTCGGGTGGAGGCACGAGTCCTCCCTGCGGCGACACGGGCCGTGGCACGGCACGCAGACATGTGGAGCCAGTATGCGTCCAGACGGACAAGGTGATCCCGCCTTACCCCCGGATCACCACTGCTCTCAGGTTCATGGAAGGCCGCGGGTGATCCGGCGCGGGTCGGGCGGAGAACCCGGGCCACCTGGCGCGCTCGAGACCATCCGCCGGAGAACACCGAAAACCGCCGGTGCAGGCCGACCGGCACGGAATCCAGACATTCTCGCGTGGTCGCGTGGTCGCGCGGACGGAGACCGGGACCGGCTCCAGGCCGCACCTGAATCGGCTCAGGCTCCACATCGGCCGCCTTGACCCCGGCCCCTTTTTTGGCTGCCCCCTCTCGGGCTGCCTTCTCTCGCTGCCGCCCGAATTTACCCATCCCGGCTTCAGTCCTGCCAAATTTCAGCTGCCTTCCGCCATCCGGCGACGGCAAGAGAGCGCGGGAAGGTGTCGCTTTCCGTGGCGCTCCTGGGCACTTGCGTCGCCCCGATCCGGGGATTTCGAACTTCGGCCTCGACAGAGGAGCTCCAGTGATCATCATACCGTTCAATGGAAAGAGCCCGAAGGTGGCGGCGTCCGCGCTCGTCGCCGACAACGTCACCCTCATCGGCGACGTCGAGATCGGCGAGGAGTGCTCGATCTGGCCCGGTGTGGTCATCCGGTCGGACACCACCCCGATCAGGATCGGCAACAACGTCCACATCGAGGAGAACTCGGTGCTGCACACCAGCACGCACATCGAGGACAACGTGATGATCGGGCACAACTGCACGATCGAGGCCTTCGTCGGCCACGACTGCATGATCGGGAACACGGCGGCGCTGATGCCGCTGTCGCGGGTAGGCGCCCACTGTGCCATCGCCGCCGGGTCCGTCGTGCTGGAGCAGGTGGAGATCCCCGAGTACTGCTTCGCGGTGGGTGCTCCCGCGAAGGTTCACTCGAAGATCGACCCGGGCAACCCCAAGCACGCGATGCGGCTTGCCTCCACCTACCTGCCCACGATGCGCAAGGTCGCCGACGAGTACCGCCGCCAGGGCATCTGGAGCCGGGCATGAGCAAGCCGGACGGGCCGCTGACAGGCATACGTGTCATCGACTGGACGATCTGGCAGCACGGCCCGGTGGCCGGCGCCATGCTCGGCGATCTCGGCGCGGACGTCATCAAGATCGAGGAGCGGCTCGGTGGCGACTCCGGCCGGGCCCAGTACGCCTTCCCCGACACCGGCACCTCTCCGTACTTCGAGGTCAACAACCGCAACAAGCGCAGCCTCGCCGTCGACCTGAAACGACCCGAGGGGGTGGCGCTGGTACGCCAGCTGGTCGCCCGTTCCGACGTGTTCATCCAGAACTTCCGGCCCACCGTCGCGGAGAAGCTGGGGCTGGACTACGAGACGCTGCGCGCCGACAACCCGATGCTCGTCTACGGCGCCGGCAGCGCCTACGGGCCCAACGGCCCCGAGCGAACCGCCCGCGCCTACGACCTGCTCGGCCAGGCCCGCTCCGGTCTGATGCTCAGACCCGGCTCCGACCAGGTCAACGTCGCAGACAGCGGCCTCGCCGACCAGATGGGCGCCATCATGCTCGCCTACGGCGTGCTCGCAGCCCTCCTCGCGCGGGAACGGCACGGGGTGGGCCAGCGGGTCGACACCTCCCTGTTCGGCAGCATGCTCGCCCTGCGCGGCCTCGCACTCGCCCTCGAGCTCATGACCCAGGACGGACGTGTCGCCACCTCGACGTTCCGCAAGCACCTGGGCGACGAGCCACCTTCACGGGAGAACCCGGGCAACCCGCTGTGGAACTACTACCAGTGCGCGGACGGCAAGTTGATCGCCATGGCCATGGTCCAGTCCGACCCGCACTGGGCGACCCTCCTCCACGCGCTCGGTGACCCCGAGCCGCTTGCCAGCGACCCCAGGTTCACCGACCACATCAGCCGCTGCCAGAACGGCCGCGCCTGTGTCGCCCTCCTCGACGAGCTCTTCGCGAAGGAACCCCGCGAGACCTGGCTGCGCCGGCTGCTCGCCACCGGCGACATGCCGATCACCGCGGTGAACACCACCGCCGACATCGTGAACGACCCCCAGGCGATCGCCAACAACTACATCGTCTCATTCGACCACCCCGCGATGGGAAAGACCCGGGTCCCCGGTTTCCCGGTCGCCCTCTCCGAAACACCGGCGCGCATCCAGCGTCAGGCGCCCGAGTTCGGCGAGCACACCGAGGAAATCCTGATCAACGTGCTCGGCCTGACCTGGGACGACATCTCCGACCTGCGCGAACAGGAAATCCTCTAGTGGCAGGCCCGGTGACGGAATTCAGGGCGGGTACCCGCCTCCACAGCGTCACCTGCACGACCGAGGTGATCGTGACCAAGGGAGGAAACGGCGTTCTCACCTGTGGGGGGAAACCCATGACCGCAGAGGACGTCCACGCCAACGGCGCCCGGCCGGGCCAGCCGGAGGAGGATCGCACTCTTCTCGGCAAGCGGTACCGGGCCCCGGGGGGAACCTTCGAGGCCCTCTGCGTCCGGCAGGGCGCCGGGGTGCTGGAACTCGACGGCGTGCCCCTGGAACTGGTCAAACCCAAAATCCTTCCGGCCTCGGACTGACTGCGACCGGCAGGTGGCCGCCTTCTGGCTACCAGCCGGCCTTCCGTCCGAACACCTCATGTCACTGCCGTTCGCCCGGACCCGCGCTCGCCCAGGTCTTTTGGTTCCGTCCCTTTTCATCTGTCTCGAACGTTGACAAGAGGTCCGTTGTGATCCCCAAAGTACGATTACTCGTCACCGCTGCCGTCTGTTGCGCAACGCTCGCCCTGGGCGCCTGCGGGGGAGGCGGCGACACCGGCCCGTCCTCGGGTGCCTCCGGCGAACCGGTTGCCGGTGGCGAGGGAAGAATTCTCACCCTCAGCGATCCGCGCAGTCTCGACCCGGCGGCTCTCGGCAACGCCTACGCAACCACCGGTGTCGTGGGCAACGCGCTGTACGGGACGCTGATGACCGACCCGGGCGGCAAAATACGGTACTCGATGGCCGAGTCCTTCCAGACCACCGACGCCGGGGCGACATTCGAGCTGAAACTGCGGTCGGGTCTGGTGTTCTCCGACGGAACCCCACTGGACGCCGAAGCCGTGAAGTTCAACTGGGACAGGCTCAAGAACCCGGCCACCGCCGCCATCTCCCGGTCGGAGGCGTCGATGATCGCCTCATCCGACGTGGTCGACGACACCACCTTGAAGATCACCATGGCCACACCGGTGCCGAAGTACGCCCAAGCCGTCCTCACCTCGTCCATGAACTGGATCGCTTCGCCGACCGCCCTGGAGAAGGGGCCGCAGGCCTTCGACGCGAACCCGATCGGCGCCGGGCCGTTCACCCTGCGGAGCTGGACACGCCAGGCCGCCATGGAACTGGTCAAGAACCCCCGCTACTGGGACGCCCCCAAGCCCTACCTCGACCGCCTCACCCTCCGCGCGGCCCTCGACAGCAGCCAGCGCTACAACACGGTGCTCACCGGGGGCGCGGACGCGGCCGTCGAGTCGAGCTGGGTCAACCTCGACAAAGCCGAGCAGGCCGGCCTGCCGACGAACCTCGTACCGACCGGCGGCGGCATCTTCATGGGGCTGAACACACGCAGGGCACCCTTCGACGACGTCCGCGCCCGCCAGGCCCTCGCCGCGGCAATCGACAGGGACGCACTCAACCAGGCTGTCTACAGCGGGACCGGTGAGCCCGTCGACACCCTGTTCAGCAAGGACTCTCCCTACTACTCGGACACGCCGCTGGCGACAACGGACCGCGCACGGGCGCAACGGCTCCTCGACGAGCTGGCCGCCGACGGCAAACCGCTGTCCTTCGTCTTCTCCAGCGTCCCCACGACGGACGGCAAGGCGATCGCGGAGAACATCCAGGCCCAGCTCAGCAGCTTCAAGAACGTCACCGTCAAGATCAGGACCATCGAGGTCACGGAGCTGGCCGCGCTGCGCACCACCCACGACTTCGACGTGCTCGTCTCGTCGGCCTTCTTCCAGGACCCCGAACCGCGGCTGTGGACGACCTTCCACGGGAGCTCGGCTGCGAACCTGCCCGGCATCGACGACCCGACACTCAACGAAAGCCTCGCGACCGCGCGCACCGCGACATCGGAGGCCGAACGCAAATCCGCCTACGCCACTCTGCAGGAACGGCTGGCCGAGCTGACTCCGGTGGTCTTCCTCTCGCAGGCGGCACCCAGCGCCTTCTCGAGCAAGAACGTCGGCGGACTCGTACAGTACGGCCTCGGTTCACTTCAGCCCGAGGAACTCTGGATCCAGCACTAACAGAGCCTCCCGTGATGGCCGTCCGCGGAGTTGTCCCTTTCGCCGGGCGGCTTTACCGGCCAAGCGGGTGATTCGTCGTCTTTCAGGGCAGATATGGACAGCCGACTGCTCTCGTGGAGCCGTTTCGATGACTGGCTGTGGTCGATGTAACGCCCATGGCACGGTCGTTGGACGGCCTTCCGGTTTCCCGACAGCCGGTTGCTGGATTCCGTTGGCCAACATCATGATGGGTGGGATGCTGTGCTGCCTGAGCGGGAGGTCCGCTACCTGCGCCTCCTCGTTGCCTTGCTTCGCAAGCTACTCGTCGACCGGTTGGTCGCTGTCTACCTGTTCGGCTCGGGGTCCTACGGCGACTACGACCCGGGGCCCAGCGACCTTGACGTTCAGGCAGTCATCGATGGCACCCTCGAACCGGCCCAGCGGGCGCGGCTCATCGAGGAGCTCGACCATACGGCGCTGCCGTGCCCGGCCCGCCGCCTCGAGTTCGTGTGCTACGACGTCCGGGATGTCGCACCACCGGATCGCCATCCTCGTTTCCAGCTCAACCTCAATACGGGTTCTGACATCGCTCGCCACGTTTCGACCGACCCGTCTACCGAGTCGAGCCACTGGTTCCTGCTCGACCTGGCGATTGGTCGAGACCTCGGTCGGGCCCTGTACGGACCGTCGCCGGCGGACCTGCTGACAGGGATCCCTCGAACCTGGCAGCTATCCGCAATCCTCGACTCTCTGTCGTGGCACGATGCCAGTGAGCCGGCGACTCCCAACCGTGTTCTCAATGCGTGTCGGAGCTGGCGGTATGCCGAAACCGAAATCTGGGGCTCAAAGCGGCAGGGAGCCCGCTGGGTCACCGCTCACCATCCGGATCTCACCGTGGTATCCGAGGCCCTGTCGAGTCGCCGCAACTACGGTGCCGTCAATTCTCGTGCCGCCGATGAGCTCGACATGCGAACGCGCGCTGCCGTCACCGCCGCTCTGAACACGACCACAGGACCTGCCTAAAATGACTCGTTTGGGTGGTCGGTGCCCCGCAAGATCATCTTGTGCCTAGCCCGCAAACGGGCTCCAACTGGAGCAGCTAGACATACTCAGAGTTGCTGGCAACCGCGCTCGTGTCGAGATCAGCGGCAACGCGGATACGACGGAAATCCCGCACACCCGCGTTCACGACCTGCGCCACACCGCGGCGTCGCTGCTGTTCTCCGCCGGTGTTGACCTGAACGAGATTCGCGCCCTGCTGCGGCACACCCGGCTGGCCACCACGGCGGACGTCTACGTGGACATCCTCGACGAAGTCCGGCGCTCCACGGCCCGGAGCATGGATGGCATCCTCTCCCGGCTCTACAGCTCGTCAGTTACGGAAAAGTGACGAGGATCGGGAGGAGGCGCCGTCGGCCCATGCTCCCGGACACGGGCGTCGTCCGCTCCGGTGGTCACGCGTCACGGCTGCGCAGCGCATGCCAGCCGCCGAAGACCGCAGCTGTCGCCCAGAAAGTCATGATTATCAGGCCCAGCCATGGGTTATAGAAGACGTCGGGGTCCGACTGGAGGTTCATGATCGCGTACTGTCCGGCCCGGTCTGGCAGGAACTGGGTGATGTTCCAGAGGCTGGGAACCTCCATGCTCAACGGGGACAGCAGGAACAGGAACGGCAGGAACAGGCCCAATGTCGCGGCCACGGAACGGGTCATCGCGGCGAGGCCCATGCACAGGAGGGTCAGCAGCGGAAAGTAGAGGATCAGAGAAATCACGCCGCGCACCGCGCCGGGATCGCCGAGGGACACCCCGTGCTCGCCCAGCAGACCCTGGGTCAGGAAGAACGTCAGCGGCGCAGCGGGGAGAGCAACGGCCAGTGACAGGCCCGCAGTGGTCAGGAGCTTGCCCAGGTAGAAGCGGGTTCGCTGGGGAACGGCGGTGAGCGAGGTGGTGATCGTGCCCTTCTCGTATTCGCCCCCGAGGGACAGCATCGCGAAGACAGCCAGCGCGATCTGGGCGAAGTTCAGGCTCCAGAAACCCACCGCCAGCGGATCGTAGTCCGCTTCGGCGGCCTCTGCGTCGCCGTAGGCCCCGCACGCGAGGGCACCGAAGCCGACGAGCATGACGGCGGCCAGTGCCAGCGACCAGACGAGGGATCGGAGGGACCTGATTTTGGTCCATTCCGAGTACAGCACCGGTTGCAAGGTCATGTCAGAGCGCCCGTCCGGCGGCGGCGAACTCGGTGGAGTGCGCGGTCATGCGCAGGAACGCCTCCTCCAGGGAGTCGCTGTGCAGCGCAAGCTCCTGAAGTGGCACGCCTTCGCGTGCGGCGACCGCGCCGATCTGGTCCGGCTGGGCGTCAGGTATCTCCCACGTTCCGCTGTTCGTCGGTGTCAGGACGAACCCCTCGGCGGCCAGGGCCTTGCCCAGCTGTTCGGGTCTTGGCGTGCGCAGCCGTACCCGGCCGCGGCCGTACCGGGCGCTGAACTCGGTCATGCTGACGTCGGCCAGCAGACGGCCCCTGCCGATCACGATCAGATGGTCGGCGGTCACCGCCATCTCGTTCATGAGATGGCTGGAGGCCAGGACCACCCGCCCATCCTCGGCGAGCTCCTTGAGCAGGCTCCTGACCCACTGGATGCCTTCGGGGTCGAGGCCGTTGAGCGGCTCGTCCAGGATGACCACTCGAGGATCACCGAGCAGTGCGGCCGCGAGCCCGAGCCGCTGGCGCATCCCCAGGGAGAATCCGCCGATCCGACGTCTGGCCGCGGCGGCCAGGCCCACCCGGTCGAGCATCTCGTCCACCCGTGCGTCCGGGATCCTGTTGCTCCTGGCCAGGACCAGTAGCTGGTCACGAGCCCGCCGCCCTGGATGCACGGCGGACGGATCGAGGAGCGCACCGACGTGCCGCAACGGCTCCCCGATCTGCGCGTATGGCTGGCCGCTGATGAGCACCTCGCCGCCCGTCGGCCGGTCGAGCCCGAGCATCATCCGCATGGTGGTCGACTTGCCCGCTACCGAAGTACCGTAATGCTCCCAAACCGACGGGAGTGATCATGGTTGTGACGGTGGGCGACGTGCGACAGGCCGCGCGGTTGCGTGCGGGTACCTACAGTCGCGACAGCGATGATCCGGCGGGCGGCCGGTCGGTGGCGTCGCAGGACGACGATTCGACGAGGGTGTGTGAGCGTGAGGGGTGGACTATTGTTCGCCGTTTCACGGACCAGCGGCGTGGCGCGTCGCGGTTCTCGGCGAACGGGGGCCGTGGCAGGCCCGATTTCGACGCGATGGTGAAAGCTATCCGGTCGGGCGAGCTGGACATTCTGGTGACGACGGAATGCTCTCGTTTCATGCGTGATCTTGCCGTGTACGCGGAGTTGGCGGAATTGTGCCGCCGGGCGGGTGTGTTGTGGTGCTACAACGGCAGGGTTTACGACTTGGCAGACGAGGAAGACGAGTTTCAGACGGGGTTGGATGCACTGTTGGCTGTGCGTGAGGCAGGAAAGATTGCCAAGCGAGTTCGGCGGGGTATGCGGTCGCAGGCGACTAATGGAAAGTATCACGGGGGTGGGAATCGGCCGTATGGGTGGCGTCGTACGGGCAGCAGGGGGACAGCGGTGGGTAAGCTCATTCCCGTTCCTCGGGAACAGGAAATCATCCGGGAATTGACGTTGCGGGTGATCCGGGCGGGTGAGCGGGATTCGTGTCGCCATCTGGCATTGGAGTTGCGGCAGCGATGGGAGCCGACAGCGGTTCAGTACCGGACGTTGAAGTCACGCGATGGGAAAGTGAGCTTGAAGAAGGCGGAATGGACGGCTGAGCGCGTTCGGAACGTTGTGTTGCGCGCGATGAACGCGGGTCTTCGTGAGCACCACGGCGAGTTGTACCGGGCAGTATGGGGACGCGAGATCGCACAGAAGGACGGTACGACGGAGTGGGGATGCGCGGTCACTCGCTCGGAGTGGGAGGCAGCGTGCGCGATTCTGAGAGATCCGGAGCGACGGACGAACCATTCTCCGGCTGAACGGTACCTGCTCTCCGGAATCGCGACGTGCCCCGACGGCCATTTCTACTGGTCGGCAGGTCTCCGTAACGGAATTCTCACGTACGCCTGTGGCGTGTCGACCGAGCATAAGAACCATCTGTTCCGGCAGATGCGAAAGACCGACGATCTTGTGTATGCGGTCCTGTGTGGGGTGTGGCAGGACGGTGTGTGCACTACGCCGGGGCTGTTGGCGCGGGAAAACCTGGGCTGGACTTCGGAGAATGATCCGGTGTCGGTCACAGAGATGCGCGCGAAAGTGGATGCGCTCCGCAAGTCTCGGGACCAGTTGGAAGACGCTTTGGCGGGATATCCCGTCGAGGAGTTGAAGCACGTCCGTAAGGAGGGGTTGCAGCGGAACCTACAGCGGACCCTTGCGGACTTGGAGAAGGAAGAGGAGAAGCTAACTGGCATGGTGGTGCCGGATGTGACGGATGGGTTGGAGGACATCAGCGAAAAGGATTTCCGGGCGCTGCCGATCGCTGTGCAGCGTGAGGTTGTGCGCGCGCTGCTCACGGTCACGATCCTCCCGACACAGCGGGGGTCGCGGTTCAACCCGGACGCGATCATCATCCGGGAACGGCGTCGCGTCACGTTGACCAGTGATGGGGAGTGACGACCACGCTCGCCGTGGCCTAGCGGGCACGCAGATGGCCTCCCGCACCCTGCTCAGGGTGCGGGAGGCCATCTGCGTGTCGGCTGGTGTCTATCCGGCCGGTGGCGGATCGGAGCGTTGCGGTAGGCCGTCACGGGTCAGATGCCGCTGGACCGCGTCGCGGACATCCTGGGGTACCGGGGGGATGGAGGCGAGTGCGGCACGGACGTACCGGTCAAGGTCGGTGAGCGGTGGATCGTCGCTGGTCTCGTCCGGGTGGGGGGTGTCGTCGGCCGGGGGCCGTGGGTCGTCCTGGGTGGCTATCGGCGGGCCTCTCTGGCGTGTGTGGCGCCGTGGGTAGCGGTAGCGGCCGTGACGGGCCTGTGGGGGCCTCTGCGGGCCGTTCGGCGCGTGTGGGGGTCCTGGGCGCTACGCGCTACACGCGCGGATTGCGCTGGTCACGGGCGTGCACGGGCCATCGGGGGTGTGAACGGTGCCGCTACGTGTAGCGGCACCGTGCGCTACGGGGAACGGGGGTGTGGGGCGCGTTGGAGGGCCGCGCGGACCGCGTCTGCGCGTGCGCCCTTGAGCACGCTGGTGCCGCGCCGGACGTTGACGGAGGGCACGCCCAGCGCGCGGCACTGCGCGCTGATCACTTCGGCATTCACGTCCGCGTAGTGCTCGGGAAAAACCCGGGCCAGACGCTCGGCAACTTCCGGCCAGTGCAGCGCGGAATCCCCCCCGAAGATCGTGGCGACGTCTTCGAGCACGTTCCGCGCCGCTTCCGTGGCCTGGAACGGGAGTCCGGCAGCCTGCCCGGTGAGGGTTCCGAGCTTCTCCCGGCGGACACGCGCCGCTGTCAGGATCTTCGCGGAATCCTCTGCGTCGGCAAGGTAGGAACGCACGGTGGGACTGTGATCCAACGCGCCGCGTAGGATACCGACTCCCTTGTATTCAGGGTCAAGGGTGCTCGAATCAAGACCTTCCGAGTAGGCGCCACTACCGAGTACCAGGTCGGACACGACGTAGCTTCCGGTTTTCAACGCGAACCGCACAATATGATTGTCGCGGTAGTCCGTGAATCGGCGCGCGACTTCGCCACCGGACCCGATCCCGGACGGCCGTTGCGTCGCACTCCCAATGATCACACCGGCGGCGGGAGCCACCCGGACGAGGTAGACGAGAAGATCGGCTATCTCCCGGTCGACGTCGCTGTCACCGGTCGAAAAGTAGAGCTGGAATTCGTCGAGGATGAGGAACCGCACGGGCATTCCGTAGGACGGATCACGGGCTATTTCGCGAGTGAGTTTTCCCTCTGGGACAACGGACGGGGGAAGGTCCGACAGGCGTATGTAGCGGTCTTCGACGTCCCGTTTGATCTCTCGGAGTGTGTCGAGAAGAATTTCGATCGGGTCGCCGTCGCGAGTGAGTGCCATACCGAAGGAACAGCGGTCGGCTACCGCCGTGAACCCTCGCCAGTCGGGCCGTCCCGATGCATCGAACACCGACAGTTTCACGTAGGGGTCGGCAGCCGCGTACAAGCCGATGTGACGCAGCGAGAACGATTTTCCTTTTCGTGGCTGCGCGCCGACAAGGATGCTGTTCCACAGGAGGTCTAGGAGGACTTGCCGGCCGCGTTCGTCGAGTCCGAGAGGAATCGGTTTCCAGATATCCGTTTCATGGAGACGCAACAGGGGGGTGCGTCCGGCTGGAATGGCCAGTGGGTCGCGGTCCGCCACCCACAGGACATGCCGCCTATTGGATGTTTTGTCGGGAGAGAGGAATACTTGGGAGATGGCCACGTCGAGGCCGGACGCGATCGCCGGATGCGCTCTCGTCGCGTCCGTGAAACCTTTGCCGTAGGGAAGGTCAACGAGCACGCGGCTACCGTCTCCGTCGCGCGCCATCGCGCTCCCGAAGGTGATTTGCTGCCCGGGTTTTTCCGGGTCGCCGAGTCTCGCCGCGTAGTAGGCACGAAGAACGATGTCCGCGGTCAGCCTGCGGAATCGGGGTGTGACGACCGCCGGGGGAATCAACCGGCCGTGCTGGGGTCGTCCGGCCACGACGAACGGTGCCGCGATCCCCACCACGAGAATGATCCGTCCGAGGATCGGCAGGGTTTCCCACACGGACGGGAGAACGAATATTGCACATCCGCACACGGCCATTTCGGCGAGCACGATGAGTGCGTGTCGTGTCCGCGCGGCGTGCACGGTCCGGTGCAGGCTCAACCAGGTCGATGCGTCCCCGTTCGCGGCAGCCTGCCGGAGACCGGACGCGTCCGTGACCATGAGCCATCGGCCGTGCTGGGACAGGAGCCGTCCCGCGCCGATGAGAGCAGCGCGGAGCGCCACCACGAGGTACCAGGGGGCGCGGACGGTGTGGAACAGCGCCACGTAGGCCCAGAACGCTCCGGTGTGGCGCACGGTGGTGGCAAGGTGGGGCCACCGTAGATCCTCGCGCACGATCGGCCGCCGCTCCCCCTCACGGGGTTTCGTGGCCGCGTGGGGAAGGTCCACCACGGTGCCGGTGGGGGGCCGGTCTGCGTCGAGGTCGACCGCGTAACTCTCGGCGCTGGTGTGGCGGGTCTCGGCGAGTGCGGCAGCGATATCGGGTGTCCAGCCGGATGCATCGGATCGCGGATCTTCGTCCGCCATCGAAGGAACCTCCAAGGTGCGGGAAACGGGTGCCGGTCCGGCCTGTGGGACGGACCGGCACCCCGTTTACAAGGGAATGGTTAGCGGACGGAAATGTGGTGTTCGATGGCCTTACCGGTGTTGGTGTCGTCGCGCCGGTCGAGGTGGCCCTGAATGAGCTGCCCGCTTGCCAGGATCAGCGCGCACAGGTTCGCGAGAACGACATCAACCACGAGGAGGATGAAAAGGAAGGTCATCACTGCTGTGACTCCACGCGGACCGGGAGAACCGACAGGACGGACTCGATGAAGTCCCACACCCCGTGGGCGACGACCCCGATCCCGAAACGGCCGAGAAAGAAACCGAGAAGGACGCACGTCACGGGAACCAGGCGGCTGACTCGCAACCGCGGCGCGAACGCGGAAACACCGAGGAGAAGCAGGATCAGAACGACGGCAGAAATGTCCATGGGGGTGGTCTCCATGAGTCCGGAAAACGGATTGGGAGGCGAGAGAGGATGGGTCCTCACTCGACCGGACCGAAGTAGTCCGGGGGCACCTCGACACCCGCGGCGTCCGCCCACGTCATGTAGGTGTCGCGGTAGGCCGTGCGGGTGTCCGCCTGATACGTCGTCATGCGCTCACGGACGATGTCGAGGACGTCGAAGAACTCCAAGTCGAGCAGCGTCGTCGCCGATCCGATGATCTCCATGTAGATGCGGTGCAGCACCGTGAACGCGGTGTAGGTCGCCTGGTACTCGTCCCACTTCACCTGAATACGGTTCTCCAGGTCGGACAGGGTGAGCGGCCCGAACTTCGGGTCGATTTCGGACATGCTTAATAAGCCCCTTCTAGGGAACGGAAACCGAGGGATTGAAAGCGAGAGGTAAAGCGGAGGTCAGTGCCGGTTACGGCGGCGGAAGAACAGCACGGAACCCGCGACAATTGCCAGGACGGCCACGGCCAGGGCGCCGCCGCCGTGCTCCGCCAGAAACGCAAATCCGGTCAGGAGGAGAACCAGCGCCCCGAGAGCGAGGAAAACGCGACCGGCCCACTTCACCAGCGGCACGAAGACCAGCAGCAGGAGGAGGAGAAAGAGCATGGGAGTACCCCACAAAGGACACGTGCGTGGACAGGGGGAAGGAATTCGGTGTGATCCGAGTCGCGCGCCCCGGATCGGTACGAAACCAATCCTGCCCCCGCAGAACCGCCTTGTCTGGGCGCCCAGTGGGCAAGTATTCGGGTTTTCGATCTTCATGGAATGGGCGCCAACTGGGCGACGCTGGGCGTGGAGTGGGCGGCACTGGGCGCCTACTGGGCAACGATCATCCGTGCTCCGCACTGGGCGCAAAGTGGGCGCGTACTGGGCGGGAACAGAGCACGGACGACCCGCATAAACACAGGGCCCGGACTACCTATGAACAACTACGGGCGCACCGCAACCCGCGATGGCATGTCCTAGCCATACTCATAGGTAGTAGTTAGACGATCGCCCAACGTGACGATCGTGGGGCGTATTGCTCACTGTCAGTGAAAGGAGGTGCGCTCCGACGGTAGGGCTTGCCCTCCCCTTACCCCGGAGCGCCCCACACGCGCCATGAACGACAGCCACGCGGACCACGACGACCGCGACCCGACGGGCCTCATCGCGCTGCTAGATGACCTACTCGCGACCGGCGCCCAGCACCCGAAGGATCTACTGAACGGCGCCAAGGGGCTCGTCACCCGTCTCGCACCCGGTGAACCTGGCACGGTGTACCACCGTGCGCGACGGGCTCACCGTGTCCTCATCGCGTCTATCGATGCTCTCGGGAGGCCACGAAGTGACGCACTACGGGCCTTGTATAACTTGGACCCGATCCCACGCGGAAAAAAGCCGCCCTTCACGCTGACGGAAAGACGAGAAAAAGCGGCGGAAATTTACCATCTAAGCGCCGAGACGATCCGACGCCACACCGAAGACGATCTCCTTGAAGCTCTCGCGATGGAAATCGATTACCGGATTTCCCGCGGCGAGGGATCGACGTGGTTGTCAACCTACTTGCACTTTAAGCTCCCGCACCAACTCCCACCCCCGCCGATCGAGTTTTACCGGCTTGCGCGCGAGCGACACATAAGGAATCAGCCGCGAACCGTACGGGACAATCGGCGCCCATGGACACCGAACCAAGCCGACTCATGATCAGAATCCGAGTCCCACGGTCAGCGCCCCGCCGCCGGCCGCACTGACCGAAACGGCCCCCGGTGCGGAACACGTCCACGTGGTCCCCATCGATCATCACGTGATGATCGCGCGCCCTGCCGGTCGTGGCAGGGCGCGTGCGGGCACGGCTACTCGGCCTCCTTGGATGCCGGCCGATGCCGCGCGATCCACGCTTGCACGTCCGAGGCACGCCAGAACCGGTAGTGCCGAGCCTGCTGCACAGGCTTCGGGAAGTCCGGCCGGTGCGAGAGCTGCCGCGCGCGTTCGGTCGTGACGCCTAGCTTCTCGGCGATGTCGCCAGTGGTCCACAGCGGTTCGTCGGTCACGCGCGTGATGCTATAGCCCGACCCCAACAGTGCCTCTATCATTGGGGTTGCCCCACACCAACAGCGGTCCGCAAGCGGTCCGAGGGCAGTGCTGGCACACCGTCCCCGGACCTAGGACCGCCACCCCTGACAGCGACAGGAGGAAGCGGCCCCATGCCCAGTATTCCGCCCACAGGCCACGGTCCCTGGAGGAACCCGTTCGACGGAGAGCGGTTCGTCTCCGTACGCCGGACCGCACGCGGACTGTACGAACTCGCGGTCAGCCCCGGAGCTGACCTCCACGAGATCGTCAACGTCACCGCCACCATGCCCAGCGTCGTTTACCTCGACCACCGGCCGGCGGAACCGAGCGACCCAACCGTGATCCTCACCTTCGGGCCCATCCCCACCCCCACCGGACGGCGACCGTACGGCCCACACGGGACGGGCGCCACCGGGTGGACACCCGCCCTCGACCCCACCGACGACCCACCCACCCTCACTGATATCGAACTCCGGGACATCGTTAACCGGACCCTTCGCCGGTTGTAAGGACGTCACCTCGACGCAACGAGGAACCCAACTCGGTAACCGACCAGCAAAGGGCGAAGGGGCACCCCGAAGGGTGCCCCTTTCGTCGTTGTGCGACCGGGAACGGCGAGCACACCGGGTCGTGTCCGGTGCAGTAGGGTCGGTGTTCCGAGATCCGACTAGCCCGAGGAACAACGATGCTCGACCTACGGGAGACTCCGATCCCTGACGTAATCGGCCATTGCGCGGCGGCATTCTCCATCGATCTCGATACCGAGAATCCGGCTTTCGGATGGGGTGGAAAATCCATGGGGTTCGGGACGAGTCGGGGAACGTGGATCAAGATTCTCTTTCGACCTGCGAGCCAGATCAACGAGCGTATATGGACGGGGGAAGAATGCGCTTCGGTCCTCACTGGCGTGTCGAAACCGCAGCTTCTCGGTTCTGTGCGCTGGTTCGACCCAACGCGCGAACTGGTGTGGCGGGCAGACGAGACGACCCGCGTAGAGAGCCCTTCGATCAGCTCAACACCGGAGATACGCGAGGAACCGCGGAACCTCTCTGGCGCGTGGTGGACCGCTCTACGTGATTCGCTCACTGCCCTTACCGAGACGAAGACGACTCGCGTAGCCGTCCGACAGGATTTGATCGACAGGCGGATACGGGAGTATGCCGGTCCAATGGTAGATCCGACCGTGGACGAGTGGTTGCCGACTCATGCTGATGTCCACTGGGCGAATCTCACGGCGCCTGAAATGATGCTTCTGGATTGGGAAGGTTGGGGTCTGGGGCCGCGTGGGCTCGACGGTGCGACTCTGTGGGCTTTTTCGTTGCTGGTTCCTGCCGTTGCCGAGCGAGTGTCTGATCTATTCGCCGATGACTTGTCCTGCCGGTCTGGGGCGCTGGCTCGCTTGTTTATGTGTGTCGAACTTCTGAGGATGATCCGCAACTTCGGCGATCACCCGGATTTGGCTGAGCCCCTGACCCGTGAAGCTGAGCGGCTCGTGACCGAACTGTCAGGGGCTGAGTAGCCCCCTCTGCGGGCCGGTCGCTGTCGATCCCGCAGGACGGATCGGTATCTGTCGATCGTCGTTCGGTCGACGCCGAGCCGTGTTGCCTCCACCAGTTCCCGGAGATGGCCCGGATCATTGACGCTAACCGCGACTCGCCCGACCTTCGGCAATTCGTAGGCCAAGCGGAAAGCTGCCTCGACGGAACTGTGTTGACCCTGCGTGCTAAGGAACGGCGCAAGGTTGACCGTGTCCCAGAAAGGAGCCCGGGTACTACCCGAAAAAGGGCTCATTCCCCACCGCCGGTCCCGGGCCACCCCGAAAAGGTCTGCGAGATTCTCGGATGCCTCGACAATAGCGGAACTGGCGAGCACCCCGGATCGGTGCATCAGGTGGGAGGGAGAGCTGCGAAGTTCCCGGCCATGGCATAGCACTTGGACGATAATTCGAGGGTCCCACGTCGATATCCCCCACTCCCCACACAGCCCGGAGCGCGCCGCTTTATCCAAGGCGTGACAGGCTTTATCCAGGGAGTTGCGGGCCGCATGTGGTCCAAGCTGGCGGATACTTCTCTCGGGATTGTGTAGAAACACTACGTCCGGAACCCGACCCAAGGAATCCGCCGTGGTCTCGATTGCCACTCGGAGCCGCGTGGGGTCTAGCGAATGCTCGGAATTCCCCGTGGGCGATGGGAAAAAGCCGACTTTGGTAGACAGAAAAAATTCTGTCAATAGATCACCGGCCACGCCCGCGAGCAGCTCCAACGACGCAAAATTGGCATAGTTGAAAGCCGTGTCGAGATCTCGTACTCCCCGATCTAGTGCGGCTTCTAAGATGGCTCGACTGTGACGAGTCCGGTAAAACCCGAGAGCGATTCGTCGGTCAGGTGGGCGCATATCCCCTCTTTGACTAGGGCTCTGGCGAGGGATCGGATATCGGGCTCTTCCCAGTTGGCCG
>NZ_SJXI01000109.1:0-42512 GCF_004337455.1 Parafrankia sp. BMG5.11
CGACCACACCATGACCATCCAGCCTGCCCGACACAGGCCCAGTCCGGCAGGCAAACGTGCAGGTCACCGCCCAAATCGGGGTTCTGGAGCCCCACAGGCTACGTCGAGCGGGCCGCCGACCCCCACGACGGTCGGGCCAAAATTGTCCGGCTCACCGCCCACGGCTTGGCGGCACTACGCGCGATGCGCGCCACCGCGTTGGCGGTCGAGCAGGAATGGTCTACCCGGCTCAGCCCCGACGGCCTTAGCTCGCTCCGCGAGCTACTCCTCACCCTCCTCGGCGAGGACCCCGGGCAGACTAGCCGTCCCGCGCCCGGGGGCTCAGCCGGAACCGGGACGCCAACGTCCTCGCGCCGCGACGACACCTGATGGTTACCTGAGGCGACCGCGCGGCTGCCGTCTGGCCACACCCAGTAGAACGCATCAGCCCCCGAACGCAATACGATCGACCCCGCGTACCAGATATCAACTCAACCGGAAACCCGGCGAAACCGCACAGAACACCCTCTCAGGAAGGTCCGGTCTGGCCGGGGGCCGCGTTGTGGGTGGCCCGCCGTGGCGTGCGTAGCCCCAGCGTGCGGCGGCCCGCCTCGACGAGGTGCTGGAGCAGGACATCGTCGTCCAGGTCGATCAGTCTCGGTGCGACCGCGACGGCGATTCCGCCCAGCACGATAGCGGCCTTGATCTGCCCGCTGGGACCGCGGTCGACATCGGCGAGAAGACGGACCTGGCGGCTGATCAGGTCGCCGAGGTCGCGCTGGGTGAGTAGCACGTCGGTCACGCCGGGGTCGGCGGCCAACACGGAGATCACGGCGCGGTTGCGCACGGCGAGGGCGGCGTAGCCGGTGAGCAGGTGCTCCGCGCGGGCGTGGGGGGTGCGTTGCGCCTCGGCGGCCTCGATGATGGTGCGCAATGGTCCGAGCACCGGCTCGACTACCGCGGTGAGTAGCTCCTCGCGGGTGTGGAAGTGATAGTAGAGGGCCGCCTTGGTGACGCTCAGTTCGTCCGCGATCATCTGCAGCGAGGTGCCCGCGTAGCTGTGCCTGGTGAACAGGCGGACCGCCGTGTCGATGATGCGCCCTCGGGTGTCGGTCACGCCGGGTGCATTCAGTGCGGCGGGGGTCACGGTTACTCCTCGCTGAATCCTTACGGACTCACAGACTAGCTTGCCGATTGACAAGCTAGCAACCTGCCGGCCAGCTAGCGCTCGACTCGTCGATGCTAGGACATCAACCAGTCGTTCGTAAAGCAAGATCCTGGCCGTTCGACAAGTGATGCACTTTACGATCAGCTAGCATTTCACTTGCTGGACGGCTAGCGTCTCGGGTGTCATCCGGCACCGCTGGAACCAGCGGGACCCGGTCGCCACGCCCGTGGCCGTCGGCCGCCTGTGGCCGGGCGATCCCATGCACCTTCGAACAGGAGCCCCTACATGGCCTCGTTCCTCTATCGGCTTGGCCGGTTCGCGTTCCGCCGGCGGTGGCTGGTCACCGCCGTGTGGGTGGCGGTCCTCGCCGCCGCGCTGGCCGGCGCCGCCACCCTGTCCGAGTCGACCTCCGACACGTTCCGCATCCCGGGTACGCCGTCGCAGCAGGCGATCGACCTCCTCAACGAGCGTTTCCCGCAGGCGTCCGCCGATGGCGCCACGGCGCGGGTCGTGTTCGCCGCGTCGGACGGTCAGCAGCTCAGTGCTGTGCGGGCGGAGGTCGAGCAGGCGATCGCGCAGTTGAAGGAGGTGCCACAGGTCGCCTCGGTCAGCGACCCGTTCCAGTCCGGCGCGGTCAACGCCGCCGGCACCGTGGCCTTCGCGAGCGCGACCTACCAGGTGCCGTCGGCGGACCTCACCGATCAGGCCCGCGACGCGCTCACCGCCGTCGTGGACGAGGCTCGCGCCCAGGGCCTGACCGTCGAGGTCGGCGGCGATGCGGTGCGGGTCAAGCCGGAGCAGGGCGCGGGCGAAGTCGTCGGGATCGCTGTCGCCGCTGTAGTCCTGTTCATCACGTTCGGCTCGCTGGTGGCGGCCGGCCTGCCGCTGCTGACCGCGATCCTCGGCATCGCGATCGGCATCGGCGCGATCAGTACGATGAGCGGGTTCGTGAACCTGTCGTCGACCACGCCGACACTCGCCCTGATGATCGGCCTGGCGGTGGGTATCGACTACGCGCTGTTCATCGTCTCCCGGTACCGGCACGAGCTCGCCGCCGGCCGCGACCGGGAAGAGGCAGCCGGTCTGGCGGTCGGCACCGCTGGTTCCGCGGTGGTGTTCGCCGGCCTGACCGTCGTGATCGCGCTCGCGGCGCTGGTGGTCGCGGGCATTCCGTTCATCACCCAGATGGGGTTGGCCGCCGCGTTCACCGTGGCCGTCGCCGTGGTCATCGCGCTGACCCTGCTGCCGGCGCTGCTGGGCTTCGCCGGCCGGCGGATCTCCCGGAAGCCTCGTGGGCTGCATGCCCGCGACCTGGAGGCGGACCGTGCCACGCCGGGGCCCAACATCGGCGCGAGGCGGGCCGGGGCGATCGCCCGCCGCCCGGTCGTGGCGCTGCTCATCGGAGTCATCACCCTTGGTGTCATCGCGATCCCAGCCTTGGACCTGCGACTTGGCATGCCTGATGACGGCGCCGCTGCACCCGACACCACCCAACGCAAGGCCTACGACCTGCTGGCCGGCGCGTTCGGTCCTGGCTTCAACGCGCCGCTGACCGTCACCGTCGACGCGGGCGCCGGGTCGGCGCAGGCGGCGGCGGACCAGGTGACACAGGCGATCCATGGCCTCCGCGACGTCGCCACGGTCACCCCGGCGGTCATCAATCCGGCGGGCGACACCGCGCTGTTGACCGTCATCCCGACAAGCGAACCGAGCGCCGCCGCGACCGAGGAACTGGTCCACTCCATCCGGGAGATCGACGGCACGGTGCCTGGCGCCAGCATCGGTGTCACCGGTCTGACCGCCATCAACATCGACGTCTCCAAGAAGCTCGGCGACGCGCTCGTGCCCTATCTGATCGTCGTGGTCGGCCTGGCGTTCGTCCTGCTCCTGCTGGTGTTCCGGTCCCTGCTCGTGCCGGTGACAGCCACCCTCGGCTTCCTGCTCAGCATCGCGGCCACATTCGGCGCGGTCGTAACGGTGTTCCAATGGGGCTGGCTCGCCGACGTCTTCGGCATCAAGCAGACCGGGCCGATCATCAGCCTTCTGCCCATCATCCTGGTCGGCATCGTGTTCGGTCTCGCCATGGACTACCAGGTCTTCCTCGTCACGCGGATGCGCGAGGAATACTCGCACGGCAGCACCCCGCGCCAGGCCATGATCACCGGGTTCGGTCACGGGGCCCGGGTCGTCACCGCCGCGGCCTTCATCATGATCAGTGTCTTCTCCGGGTTCATCCTGTCGCCCGAGTCGATCGTCAAGTCCATCGGCTTCGCTCTCGGCGTCGCCGTGCTCTTCGACGCGGTGGTCGTGCGCATGACCATCATCCCGGCGGTGATGGCCCTGCTCGGCCGTGCCGCCTGGTGGCTACCCCGCTGGCTTGACCGGATCCTGCCCAACCTCGACGTCGAAGGCGAGAAACTACGCCACCTCCTCGACGATGGACCGGACCCCCTCGATACCACCCACGAACATGCACCCGCCTGAACACACCACCCGCCGACAGCGGCCGGATAAATTCCCCGTCTTCCGCTCCAACCGGACCCTGATCACGGAAAACACCGAGGTCTTCTGAATGGCGCATGCTCGTGTGGTGGTGGTCGAAGACGAGGAGAACGTCTCGTACGTCGTCGCCATGGCGCTGCGGCTGGCGGACTTCGAGGTGATCGAGGTGTCTACCGGGCGCGATGCGCTACGCCTCGTCGGCGGCGACACCTCGATCAGCCTTGTCGTGATGGATGTGATGTTGCCCGACCTTGATGGTTTCGAAGTCTGCGAGAGGATGCGCGCAGCCCGGGTGGACGTGCCAGTCATATTCCTGTCAGCCCGCGGGAGCCTCGAGGACCGGGTGCGGGGTCTCACGCTCGGCGGCGATGACTACCTACCCAAGCCGTTCAGTGCCGAGGAGTTGGTCGCCCGGACCCGGGCGATCCTGCGCCGCCGCGGTGTGGGCGCGGAGCCATCCTTATTGACATGCGGTGAGCTAAGCGTCCACGAGGATGCTCACCGGGTCACCATCGGGAGCCGACCCATTGCGCTGTCGCCGACCGAGTACAAGCTGCTGCGGTTTCTGCTGCGGAACGCCGGTCGGGTGGTGACCCGGGGGCAGATTCTCGACCACGTGTGGGATTACGGCTTCGATGGTGAGTCCACGGTCGTGGAGACGTTCATTTCCTCGCTACGAAGGAAGGTTGACACGGTGCCCCCGCGGCTCATCCACACCGTGCGTGGCGTGGGCTACCGCCTCAGCGAGGAATGACGTGCCGTGACGCTCAGACTGCGGCTGGCGGTGGCCGGCGGGGTGGTGCTCGGGGTTCTCGGGCTTGCCGGCTACCTGCTGATCCAGTCCGTGTGGACCGCCCAGGTCGCCCAGATCGACGAGCAGCTCACCGGCGCGGCGCGCGCCGCGGCAGTGTCTCTCGACGTGGCGGGACCGCTACCCGACCGTTCCGCGCCTGTCGGGTCGGCGGGCGCTCCACCCGGTGCCGCCTCAGCTATCCGGAACGTTCAGAACGGTCTGAACTACACCTACCTGGCCGTGTTGTCGGGGAACCGCCGCACGGTGATACTCGCGCCGACCGGCGCCGCAGGGCAGGCGCCTATGGCACCGGCCGCGGGACCGCGGCCATCGACCTCGCCGCGCGCGGTAACCGTGGCCTCGACATCCGGATCACAACGGTGGCGAGCGGTCTTCGTCGTCGGGACGGGTCACCGGGATGTGCTCCTAGCCCAGTCGTTGGCACGAGTGGAAGCCACGACCGGGCGGATTCGCTCGGTGGTGTTCGCCGTCGGCGCGTGCGTGCTGATCGTGCTGGTGGCCGCCGGCTACTGGGTGGAGCGGCTGGGCCTGCGCCCCATCACCCGCGTGGCACAGGTCGCCGACGCGATCTCTGCGGGCGAGCGGTCGCGGCGGGTGGACGCGCTGGGGTCGTCCCGATCGGAAGCCGGTCATCTGGCTCGCGCCTTCAACGTCATGTTGGACGAGCAGCAGGGAACCCAGGATCGACTCCAGCGCTTCGTCGCCGACGCCTCGCACGAACTGCGCACGCCCGTCTCCGTGATCCGCGGCCTCGCCGAGCTGTGGGGCCACGGACACCTGCGCGGGGGCGCTGACCTCGACGAGACGATGCACCGGATCGGGCGGGAGGGCCGCCGTATGGCAGATCTCGTGGAGGACCTGCTGCTCCTCGCCCGGCTGGACGAAAGCGGATTCGGCCAGCACGGCCACGTCGACCTCGCCACGGTGGTTCGCGACGTCGAACGCGAAGCGTCTGAGCGATATCCGTCCCGCGACCTGCAGTGCCGTGTGTGCGGCCCGGTCGTCGTCCGCGGGGAGGAGGCGGCGCTACGCCAAGTGGTCGCCAACCTCCTACAGAACGCCCTCATACACACACCGTCCACCACCTCGGTGTCGCTGCGGCTGGACGAGGCCGGTGGCACGGCGCTTCTTGACGTGAGCGACACCGGGCCGGGGATGCGCCCCAAGGATGCCGAACGGGCGTTCGACCGGTTCTGGCGAGCTGACGCCAGCCGCCCCCGTCCCGGCTCGGGACTCGGCCTGCCGATCGTAGCGGCGATCGTCGCAGCCCACGACGGGAAGATCATCTTCAACACGTCACCGAAGCATGGGACGTCCGTCCACATTGAGCTGCCCACAGCCGGCGCCCCCAGGAAACCCGCAACCAACGCTCAAGACGGCGCAAGCTTGGCCGGCGAGCATGCTGCTCGTGCGGAGCAGTCCAGTCACCACGCGAACCCTGCGGCTCGCCCGGCCTCACCCTGGGGTGCGCATTCCCCCGTCGACGACGCTGGCCAGTGAGCGGTGCGCCGATCCCGGGCTGCGGCCGGTCCACAACGTCAACGGGTGCGCCTTAGAACGCTGGACACCAGCGTCGCGCGCCGAACTCGAGCGGATCGTCGCCTCAGGGGTTCTTGTTCGCAGACTTTTACCTCGGCATGCACCACAGCGGATTGCATTGGAGTCACGATGTCCGAGAACGCTTCCACCAGCAAGAACACCGCCTCGGGGCTCACCCGCCGGAAGATGTTCGGAGCGGCCGCTTTCGGTACAGCCGCGCTCGGTGCGACCGCGGCCGGCGGCCTGATGGCCCGCGCCGACGGCACACGGGGGCAGACCGCCACCGCCGCAGGGGCCTCCGTGATCGAGACGCGGGAACGTGCCGTCGTCGTCGGCACCGGCTTCGGCGGGGGCGTGACCGCGCTGAGGCTGGCCCAGGCCGGGGTCCCGACGCTGGTCCTGGAACGCGGCATCCGCTGGCCGACCGGGCCCAACGCGACGACGTTCTGCCGTTTCAGCACCATAGACAACCGCTCCTCCTGGCTGACGGACCACAGTCCGATCCGGGGTGTCGACAAGACCTGGGAGCCGTTCACCGGGGTGATCGAGACCGTGACGGGGACCGGGATGGACATCAACTGCGGGGCCGGAGTCGGCGGCGGCTCGCTGACCTACCACGGCATGACACTGCAGCCGACCAGAGAGAACTTCGCCGTTTCCATGCCGGCGGCGGCCGGCCTCTACGACGAGCTGAACCAGTGGGCCTACCCGACCGTCGCCAGCATGCTGGGGATCTCCACGATCCCCGACGACATCCTGAACACCGACCCCTACCGCTCGTCCCGGCTGTTCCAGGCGACCGCACCGGACGCGGGCCTGCAGCCGTTCCGGGTTCCCCTGCCCGTCGACTGGAGCTTCGTCCGGGGTGAGCTCAAGGGCGAGAACCAGCCGACCTACACCACCAGCGACCTGGCGTTCGGAGTCAACAACGGCGGCAAGCACTCAATTGACGTTACCTACCTGGCCGCTGCGGAGGGGACCGGCCGGGTGCGGGTGGAGCCGCTGCACGTCGTCCGCGACATCTCACTCGACCCGAACAGGCGCTGGGTGCTGGCCGTCGACCGGATCGATACCGCCGGCGCCGTCCAGGAGAGGAAACGGATCGTCGCGGACGCGGTGTTCCTCAACGCCGGCTCCGCCGGCACGACACGGCTCCTGGTCAAGGCACGTGCCAAGAAGCTCGTACCGGATCTGCCCGACGCCGTCGGCACCCAGTGGGGCAACAACGGGGACCGCATCTATGCCTGGACCGGAATGAACGGCGACATCGGAACCCAGCAGGGCGGCCCGGCCTGCGTGGGTGGCCGCGACCCGCTCAGCCCGATCCCGTTCACCCTTATCCATGCCGGATCGCCCGTGCAGCTCCCCGGAGTCAAGATGATGACCGTCGTCGGCTTCGGGATCGTTCAGGCAGCCGGCAGCTGGGCCTACGACCCGAACAAGGACGACGCCACGCTGACCTGGCCCGATTCCGCCGAAGCCACACTGCAACAGCTGATCGCCGCCCGCATGCAACGGCTGGCCGCGGCGGGCGGTGGAACGATGACCGACACCGACGAGACGTCGCCCTCAACCTGGCACCCGCTGGGCGGAGTTCCCATGGGACCCGCCGTCGACCAGTACGGCCGGATCCTCGGTCACCGCGGCCTCTACGTACTCGACGGCGCACGGATCCCAGGCTCCACCGGCGCCTGCAACCCGTCCATGACAATCGCCGCCCTGGCCGAACACAGCATGGCCACGATCGTCCGCCAGGACATCGGACAACTGTTCTAGTGCCGTGACCGCGGATCGTGCGGCGATCGTCGGGGTCGCCGGTGACCTGGCAGCGGGCGCAGCCGATCCCGCTGTCCGCGCAGGGCATGAGCCCGACGAAGATCACGGAGATGACGTTCGCCTCAGAGGCCTGGGACCGCGACGTGCTCCACAACTCCAACGCCGACGGGTTCGACTGCCGCCCAAACCCGCTGGCGGGCGGTCAACGCACCCTGCCTCGTCGCCCTCGTCTGCGCCGGCGCCGTCTTCGAAGCAGGCCAGCTCGTCGGCCGACCCTGTGGGGCTCCAGAATCCCGATTCGGCCTGTGATCTGGCCTGTTGCGGTTTGATCCGGTCTTCCCCGGGAGGTGTCAGGCGGCGTTGCGGTATTCGTTGATCAGCCCGTCGAGGATGCGTGTGCGACGGACGGTGGACCCCGGGGTTGGGGCGACTGCGGGTGGCGGGTCGGGTGGGTGCTGGCCGAGGGAGCGGTGGGGGCGGTGGGTGTTGAAATGCTCCGCGTAGCTGGTGAGGACCGAGGTCAGGTGCCGTTCGGAGAGGACCAGTAGTCTGTCGGTGCATTCGCGGCGGGCGGTGCCGGCCCAGCGTTCCGCGATCGCGTTCGCCTGCGGGGCTTGCGGGGGTGTGCGCACCACGTCGATATCGGCTCCGGCAAAGGCAGCGTCGACGGAAGCCGTGAACTTCGCGTCGCGGTCACGGATGAGGAACTGGAACCGGTGGCGGTGCTCCTCGAGATTCATCAGCAGGTTTCGTGCCTGCTGGGTGACCCAGGCCGCGGTTGGATGCTTGGTGACCCCGAGAACATGGACGTGGCGGGTGGCGTGGTCGACGACGAAGAACACGTAGATCCGTTGCAGGGACGCGGTGTCCACCGTGAAGAAGTCGCAGGCCAGCAGGCCGGAGGTTTGGGTGCGTAGGAAGGTGCGCCAGGAGGTGTCGGCCCGGCGGGGTGCGGGGTCGATGCCGGCGCGGTGCGGGATCCGCCAGACGGTGGCGACTCCGACCGGGTAGCCCAGCCCGGCGAGTTCTCCCTGGATCCTGCGGTGGCCCCAGGTCGGGTTCTCCCGTGCGAGGCGCAGGACCAGCTCGCGGATCTCCCGGCGGACCGGCGGCCGACCGGGCGACTTCCGCGGGTAGGTCCGTTTGCGTGCGAGGAGGTCACGGTGCCAGCGCAGCACGGTGGCCGGGGTGACGAAGAACGAACCCCAGCTGGACCGGGGCAGCAGCCGGGACAGGGCTGCGAGGATCAGCCGATCCGCCGGTTCCAGCGTCGGACGGTGGACCTGCCGTCGCAGCACCGCCACCTGATGTCGCAGGACGAGGAGCTCCACGTCCTTTGCCGTGTCGCCGCGCACGTGGAGCAGCATCAGTCCGAGAGCGTTGCGTGTCAGGGCGTGGAGCAGCGACCACACCATGACCGTCCAGCCTGCCCGACACGGACCCCGTCCGGCAGGCAAACGCACAGGTCACCGCCCAAATCGGGGTTCTGGAGCCCCGCAGCGCGAAGCCAGTCGTTCACGGTGCGCGGGAGATCGTCGGACGGCGGCCCGTTGCGCGATCCCGATGCCCGCGAAGGCGATTGACTGCTTCGCCTGGGCCCGACGTGGGCTGGTAGACCTGGGCGGGGTCGAGGGCGAGGTTGGCCTTGGCCTGGGCGGACAGGGCGTCGGCGATGACCTCGGCGTGGCCGGCCTCGATGCCGTCGAGGGTGGCGCGCACGACGTCGGCCGGGTCGTTCTTGTCCATTTCCACACCCGCACCCATGTCGGTGTCCGTCGGGCCGAGGATGAGCCCGGTGACCTGCGTGTTCTGAGAGGCGAGTTCGAGGCGGACGCTGTTGGTCAGGCTCCAGGCGGCCGCTTTGGCCGCGCAGTAGGAGCTGGTGTGTTCGCTGGGGGCCCAGGCGCCTGCCGACAGCACGTTCACGATCGCCCCACCCCCACCTGCCCTCAGAATCGGGGCGAAGGCGCGGATCATGTTCAGCAGGCCGTAGTAGTGGGTGTCCATCTCCAGCCGGATCATGTCCATGTCGCTGGTCGTCAGGTTGGTGAACGTCGCGACGCCGGCGTTGTTGACCAGCAGGGTCACGTCGCCGGCGGCCTTGGCCGCGGCGGCGATGGAGGCCGGGTCGGTGATGTCGAGGGAGAGCACCTCCGCCCCCGGTACGTCGACGCTGTCGGGACGGCGCGCGGTGGCGTACACCTTGGCCACGCCATGTTGCAGGAGCTGGGCGGCGAAGTGGCGGCCCAGCCCGCGGCTGGCGCCGGTGACGAGGGCCACGGAGCCGGCGATCTGCATGTCAGACATCCTTTGCAGGAGAGAAGTGGAAGAGCGGCATCAGCAGCGCCCGATCGTTGAGCCAGCCGGGCACGCGGGCGCGTGGCGGGGGCGGAGCCCCGGCGCGGGAGCGGGTCAAAGGGCGTGGGGTCCGAATCGGCCCCACATGACGACCGCCGTGAGGATGAGCAGCACCGCGTTGAACGCGATGGCCGCCGGCTCCTTGCGACGGGCGTGGAGACCCATGGCCAGGACCATGATGACCGCGAGGCCGGTGGCGGCCAGCGGGGTGAGCACGGTGGCGATGTCGAAGGCACCCGGGAGGATCAGGCCGAGGGCGCCGGCGAACTCGACGGCACCGATCAGACGCACCACCGGGGTCGACACATCGCTCACCCACGGCAGCTGGGGAATGAGCTGCTCGCGGGACCGGGTGGACTTCAGGACGCCGGCGGCCGCGAACGTCGCAGCCAGCAGGCCCTGCGCGATCCACAGGAACACGTTCATCGGGCGGGACCTTCTCTGGAGATCACGCCGCGGCGCGATCAGGGTTCGACGAGGGGCGGATCAGGGCAGCCGGTGCGGTGTCAGCGGCTGAAGACGCGCTCGGCCGCGTCGCGGTGGGTGGTGTGCAGCTCCCAGTAGACGGGGGAGATCTCCTCGGGCTGGGCCACCGGCGCGCCGGGGATGACGGCGGTGCCGATCGACACGTCGATGCCGACGTGGGCGGCCTGGATGCCGGTACCGGCCAGTTCCTTGTGGAGGTTGATCACCCAGTTACGCAGTGCCGCGGCGGCGGCGTTGACATTGGCGATCATCGGAACGGGGTCGATCGAGCCGGCCCCGGTGGTGTAGAGCAGGGTGCCCGCGCCGGCCTCACGCATCGCGGGCAGCACCGCCTTTGTGGCGGTGATGGCCCCGTACAGCTGGAACCCCATCTCGTGCTGCACATGGGACGGGTCGGTCTCGGACGGACTGGTCAGGATGGTGGAGCCAAGCGTCCCTACCGGGGAGTACTCCAGGACATCGATCCCGCCGAACTGCGCGGCGGCGTCCTTGAACGCCTGGGTGAGCCCGTCACGGTCAAGTACGTCGGCGGGGAACGCGGCGGCGGTGATGCCCTCAGCGCCGAGCTTGCCGACGAGCTCGTCGAGCTTGGCGCGGTTGCGGGCGATCAGGGCGACGTCGAGGCCGTGGGAGCCGAAGGTGCGGGCGATGGCCAGACCCAGCTGGGGGCCGGCCCCGACGATGGCGATGGCGGGCATGGTGAACCTTTCGAGAGGCTATATGGATAGGGCTATCCGAATCGGCGATCCGGATGGCCCTATCCGGTTTGCTCGACCACTGTAGCACGAGAACCGGATAGGCCATTCCGATTCGCTAGGCTGGGAGCATGAACCCCGGGGCCCAGCACACCGACGGCACCGCCGAGCCCGCCGCCCAGCCGTTGCGCAGCGACGCCGAGCGCAACCGGGCTCGGATCATCGCCGCCGCGCGGAAGGTGTTCGGACGCGACGGCCTGAACGCCTCCATGGCCTCGGTGGCCCGCGAGGCGGGGGTGGGGATCGCCACCATCTTCCGCCGCTTCCCCAGCAAGGAGGAACTGGTCGCCGCCGTCTTCGCCGACCGGATGGACACCTACGTCGACGCGGTCGCCGCGGCCCTGGACCACCCCGATCCGTGGGACGGATTCGCGGGGTTCATCGAGACGGTCTGCGCGATGCAGGCCGCCGACCGCGGCTTCGCCGACATCCTGACCATGACCTTCCCCACCGCCAAAGCTCTCGAAGCCCGCCGCGCCGAGGCGTACAACGGCTTCCTCGAACTCATCGCCCGCGCCCAGGACAGCGGGCACCTACGCGAGGACTTCACCAGCCGGGACCTGGTCCTCCTGCTCATGGCCAACGCCGGCGTCGTCAACGCCACCGGCGACGCCGCGCCCGACGCCTGGCGCCGTCTCGTCGCCCTGATGATCCAGTCCTTCCAGGCCCCCGCCCGCGGCCCTCTGCCCGACCCACCCGGGGAAGCCGCCCTCTACCAGGCCATGCTCCGCGCCAGCCAGGGCATCACCTCACCCGAACCGGGAAAAGGCAGCTGACGTGGTCAAGCACAGACGATGAGTGATCAGTCGTTTGTCTCAGCGCCACAGGGGGCCAGTGTTCAGGAGTCGCCGACAATCTTCCCATCAACTCGGCGTGGTGCTACGCGGGCACCGGGTCGTCCCCGCACGCGCGCGGGGGTCTCGCAGGGCGGCTGACGCCATCGGACGATGCCAACCACGTCGTTCCGGCACCGGCGGGCAGCGTGAGACGACTGGTAATTCGTGGTTGCGGGGTTCGACGTCCTCCTCGCGCCACGCGACGCTGGCGGCTTGTCGCAGTTCCCGAGTCGAGGGGCCTACTCGACGTCGATGACGCGGCACCCCGTGATCAGCCGGCGAGCCCAGCAGCTGCTCTGGTGGCGCAGGGCTTCTACGCCGCAGGTCACGGCACGGATCGGACTTGCCTGTCCCGCAACCGACTACATAGCGCTACGGGAGAAGCATCTAGTGGCGTGAGCTGGTGAGGCGTTAGCGTCGCTCAGGCGATGGCCGAGATCCGCCGGCATGGGTGCGCATTGTGTGCGCGGATGCTCCGGCACGCCGCGACACTCGCCGGCACTACCCGACAGCGAAAACGTCCTGACCTGGGATTTTGCGGCACTGCGCGGCTCTTCCGGCATGTTCCGACACGTAGCGTTCCGTCTTGTAGTCGAGCGGTTAGGGGTTCGAGTCCCCTCGCCGGCTCCAGACGGATAGCCCCTGACCTGCGATTTTGCAAAGTCATAGATCATCTCATCAAGATCAATAGGGGTTTGGGTGCACATTCGGCGGGTTTGTGCAGGGGACGATCATGAATGGGGCGTCGCCTCAGGGCGCGAGGGCCGGGACCCGCGGTTGAGGCATCGTCTCGGCGATGGTGACGTTCCGTTACCGTCGTGCCGCCTGCTGCCTTGAGATGCGGTAGGGACGTGGCCAGAACGGTGTTCATCGGCTGACGGCGGCCGATTCGCCGTCCCACCCCGGGCCATCGCGGCGCGGGGATCGGACGTTCACGGCCGCCAGGGCCGATCGCGGGGTGGGATGGGTGTCGACGTGTCCGCCCGGGTCGGTGGCGTCCGGGACCTGGCACGTGCGGGCTCGGGTCGTTGACGTGCCCTGGGGCGTCGGGCGGTCGGCGGGCGGCTCAGCGGCGAACAGCGCGACCTGGGAGGCTCCACTGTCCCGGATGCGGACGAGGACCGCCGGACGGGGCCCGGATCGGGCAGGCTGGTCGGTCATCGTGCGGGTTCCTTTCTCTACGCCCTGACATGCAAGGAACGTCAAACGCCGACCCGTCCTCGGCGGCCTGATCAACGAATACGAACGAGCCGCCTAAAACCCCAGGTCAACGCCGATAGTCGAGTTCTGGCACCCCACAGGCCAGAGTCGCTTGACAACGCCATAGAGATGCCCTCCCCGCGAGATCGTTCGCTGCTTGAAACGTTACGTCACACGAGAGATCTACCACGCCCTGCCGACACCGCCAACCACCCCAGCAGCTTGACGAACATAAGGGCGTCAGCGCCGCTCCACCATCTGCCGGCGGAACTCCTCCGTGTACGGCGGCTGTAATCTCGGCACCTGCACTCCTCCCTGGGACCGTTATCCCGAAGCGCCCAGGGGTGAACAGGAACGGGCCAACTTCACTCGGACAGGTGGTGCGACTCGGCTATATCGGTGATCAACCCGCCTGTGACGAAACTGTTGTACAGGTGGGCCGTCCGGACACCGGAGACGGTTGGCTCGCCCAGGTCGTGCAACGGGTCGAAGATGACGGGGCTCGTCTTGTTGTCCGGATGACCGTGCCGGGGACGACGCCGGGACGACTCTGAGCCACCGACTGGCGGTCGATCCCACCGGATGGCAGCGAGCGATCCAAACAATCACCTACTATCACGCAACTGATAATCGGATCGACGCGAACGCTGCGACAAGTCCTACCAAACCTGCTGGTATAGGGCATACAGTCAAGCGATTACCGGTCGGTAGGAGGTGCGGGATGTCTGGAGCGGGTCTCCCACCGAGGGCAGAGCCGCCGCGCCCACCCGCGCCGGGTGCCCCCGCCCCGTACCAGCGTGTGTCCCAGCCTCCTGTGCCGGATGGACCTGTCCCGTTTCAGGGCCCGCCGCGGCCGCCTGTGCCGGGTGGGCCTGCTCCATATCAACGGGCGCCGCAGCCGCAGCCGCAGCCGCCAGGTCAGGTTCCCTGGCCGGTCCGGGTGCTCGTCGTCTGGCCGGCGCGGGCGGTCGCCGCCGTCGTCGTCCTGCCATGCCGGCTGCTCTACGAGCTCGCCCGGCTGATCGCCCGCGGCCTGTGGCTGCTGGTCATCGAGCCAATCGGACGAGCGCTGACCTGGATGTGGCGGCGGCTCGTCGCTCCGGTGGTCCGCGCGGTCGGGTCGTTCCTCCGCTGGCTGTTGACCCCGGTCTGGCAGGCAGTCCTCCTGCTCGCGCGGGGACTGGGGTTTCTTTTCGAGCAGCTGATAGCCCGTCCGCTCGGCTGGTTCGTCCGAACGCTGGTGGTTCCGGCCTGGCGGGCGTGCGCCGCGCTCGTCCGGGCCACCCTCCGGGGCGTCCGGGCGGCACTGCGGGTGCTCGTCGTCGTGCCACTCGCCTGGTGCTGGCGGACGATCCTCGCCCCGGTGGTCCGGGCCATCAGCACGGTGCTACGCATCCTGGTCGTCATCCCCATCGCCTGGTGCTGGCGAGCGGTCGCGGCCGCATTCCGCCTCCTCGTCGTCCAGCCGTGCCGCTGGATCAACCGCACGATCTGGCGGCCGATCCGCCTGGCAGTCGCCGATATCTCCCGGACGCTGACCGGCCGTCGATGATCTGGCAAGGCAGCCAGGTCGACGCCTAGCCCCGGCAGCCGCTTGTCCAGGCCGCGGGCCTGCCAGCAGCCGGCCGCTGGTGGCCGGCCGGCCAGCCCGGCGCGCAGGGCGGCGGTCCGGCCGCCGCGGTGCCGGACTCAGTACGGCGAGCCATCACCCGATCATGCCTCGGGACCCGCCAGGACCGTGGCATCCGCCGGCGCAACAAACCCGGCAGTTGCATTTACGGTTCCTCCTTTTTCCGCGAGAGCGTCGGTGTGGTGAAGATGGTCCCGGGCAGTTTGGATGGCCGCCGCGGCGGAGTCGAACACGTGCCCTTGTCTTTCTAGCCGGTCGAGCAGGCCGATGGCAATCAGGGTCCTTGTGTGTTCGGGCCGCAGGCCCGAGACATAGACCGTGATGCCGCGGTGTTCGAGACGGTCGATGATGTCGCGTAGGACGATCGCGCCGGTGGCATCGATCGCGCTGACCTTGGAAAGCCGGAGGATGAGGACCTTGACGTCCGCGATGGCGGTGAGTTCGGGAAGGAAGCGGTGGGCGGCGGCGAAGAACATGGGTCCATCGATGCGGTAGACAACGATGTGCTCGGTGAGCAGCGCGTGGTCGGCGAGCAGAGCCTGGTCGGCGTCGTAGTGATCGGCCGCGGTCAGGGGTACCTCTTCCAGGCGCGCGCTGCGGGCGATCTGCCGCAGCGCGAGAGCTCCGGCGACGACGAGGCCGAGCAGGACGGCGACGACGAGGTCGAGAGCGATGGTCGCTCCCGCGGTCAGCATCATGACGACCGCGTCGGAGCGTGATGCGCGGCCGAGGGCACGCAGCGAGGCGACCTCCACCATTCGCATGGCCGTGGCGAGGAGGACACCGGCGAGCGCGGCCAGCGGGATACGTGCGACGAGGGGCGCCGCCACGAGCATGATCCCGGCGAGAACCACCGCGTGGGTGAGGGCCGCGAGGCGCGAGGATGCCCCGGACCGGACGTTGACGGCCGTGCGGGCGATCGCGCCGGTGGCGGGCACTCCACCGAACAGCGGAACGACGAGGTTTGCCAGGCCCTGGCCGAACAGCTCCCGGTCGGGGTCGTGCTGCTCGCCGGAGGTCATCGCATCCGCGACGCTGGCGGAGAGCAGGCTTTCCAAGGCGGCAAGTGCGGCCACCGCGACCGCCGCCGTCGCGAGGGTCGGGATGGCGGCGATGTCGAGGAACCCGAGCGAGGGACTGGGCAGGGTCGCGGGTAGCGCACCCAGGGTGGCGACGTCCCACCCACTCGCCGTGACCAGGATCGAGGTGAGGGCCACGGCCACCAGTGAGAACGGCACCGTGGGCCGCAGCCGGGCGCCGACCAGCATGAACGCCACGACCGCGGCGGCGAGTGCGAGCGCGGTCCACTGCGGCCGGTGGGCGAAGTCGGTGATGGCTCCCCAGGCCACGGCGGTCACCGCGTCCCGGTCCTGTGGCTGTACTCCCAACGCGGCGGGAACCTGCTGAAGGAAGATCACCGCGGCAATGCCCGCGGTGAATCCCTCCACCACAGGAGCCGGTACGTAACGCATCGCGCGGCCGACGCGCAGGACGGCGAGCGCGAGCAGGATCATTCCAGCGAGCAGACCGACGGTCAGGACGCCGCCCGGACCATGCTGGTGCACGATCGGTACGAGGACCACGGTCATGGCCCCGGTGGGGCCGGACACCTGCAGGTTCGATCCGCCGAAGACAGCCGCGACGGCGCCCGCGACGATGGCGGTCGCGAGTCCTGCGGCTGCGCCCAGGCCGGAGGAGACACCGAACCCCAGCGCGAGGGGTAGTGCGACCACCGCGACGGTCATCCCCGCGATCAGATCGCGGGCCGGTTGACGGCGCACGGCCAGCGCATCGGCTCGGCCGGGCAGGAGCCGACCAAGCGACGCCACCCACCGCAGGGAGGCGGTACTCATCGTGGCAAGACCAGGGCGCTGGGACGGGCGGGGTTGGTCGGGTACATGAACAATCCGATCAACGTCAGGGTGTGGATCTCCACCCCTTCCGGGAGGGAGATGATAAGACGAATATGTCTTCAATTCGTGATTCCATGGATGCGAGACGGTGCCACCGGCGCGGAGAAGACCGAACCGACCTCGATCCGTGTCTCTGGGTGGTTACTCCTGGAGGTGCCGGCAGACTCCTGACCGTCGCCGTCTGACCGCCGGCCCGATGGGGCCTGGCATGCGCTGTTTCCTCGGACCGCAGCAGCGCGCCGCGGATTCCGGTACCGTCAATGGCGGATGGAGTCCACCTCGTCCCATCAGTCGATGACGCCGGCTACCAGCGCGGGCCCTCGCCCTTAGTCGGACGTCAGACCCCGTGACTACGGTCTCGCCTGAAGCGGGGCTATACCAGGTAGTCGCGTAGTCGTTGTGAACGCGCCGGGTGGCTTAGCTTCGCCAGGGTTCTTGATTCTATCTGCCGGATCCGTTCCCGGGTCACCCCGAATTCCCGGCCTACCTGCTCCAACGTCCTGGGCTGGCCGTCAGTCAGACCGAACCGGAGTTGGATGACCTTCTTCTCCCGCTCGGACAGCGTGTGTAGGACCGAGTCGATTTGCTCCTGCAGGAGGACGAAACTTGCCGCTTCGAACGGCACAATCGCGTCGTTGTCCTCGATGAAGTCTCCGAGCTGGGAGTCCTGCTCCTCGCCGATCGGGGTCTCCAGGGCGAGCGGTGTCTGTCCGACTTTGAGAGCTTCCTCCACCCTGTGCGGGGCGAGGTCCACCTGTGTGGCGATCTCTTCCGGCGACGGCTCCCGGCCCAGATCCTGCAATAGCTGTCGCTGGATCCGGGTGATCTTGTTGATTGTCTCGACCATGTGCACCGGAATCCGGATGGTGCGCCCTTGGTCCGCGATGGCCCTTGTGACAGCCTGCCGAATCCACCAGGTGGCGTAGGTGGAGAACTTGTATCCCTTGGTGTAGTCGAACTTCTCCACCGCCCGGATCAGGCCCAGGTTGCCCTCCTGGATCAGGTCCAGCAACAGCATGCCCCGGCCGACGTACCGCTTGGCGATGGACACCACGAGGCGCAGGTTCGCCTCCACCAGCTTGCGCTTGGCGATCTGACCGTCCTGCTCGATCGCCTCCAAGTCCCGACGCAGCCGCGGGGAGGTCCTTCGGACGGCGGCGAGCTTCTCGGAGGCGAACAGACCCGCCTCGATCCGCTTCGCTAGGTCGACCTCTTCCTCTGCGGTCAGCAATCGCACCCGGCCGATGGCCTTGAGATACATCCGTACCGGGTCCGAGAGGGGCGTCGCAAGCGCGAGTTCCTCTCCCTCACGACGCCGGCTGGGCATGTCTGAAGCGTCCCCGCCCACCTCATCGAGGACCTCGATGCCGTCCTCCGCGAGCAGCCGTAGGACAACGTCGCTGCTCTCTGGCGGCAGCTCCGCTGCGAGTAGCGCAGCGACAACGTCCTCCGGAGTGACGAAACCGTTCTCCTTACCCCGGGTGATGAGATCTCGGACCTTTTCCTCCGCGGCTTCGTCGGGGGCACTCAGATCCGTGGGCGGCGCATCTTCATGTCCGCGGAAAGACCGGCCCATGTCAGTCAGCACCCATGCTCAGCGTCGACGGCAGATTTTTCCAGGAGACCCAGCAATATTCTGACTCGCCGCTGGGAACGGGCCCGCAGCGAGAACGCAGATCGTGGCACCTGCGGAGTCCGGGAAGGCGCGAGGGGCTCAGAGTGTCGACCACCGAGCAGGTCCTCTCCACGTGGCGAAATGTAGCGATGTCTGTGAGAAGTGGACGGTCATTCCAAGCACTGGTTGTTGGCTGGGTCGTGACCGAAAGCCTCTTGATCCTCTTGAGATGAGATTATCGTTTCGATGGTCGTGATCTGCTGTGGTCGTTGACTCCGCCGGAATGTTCAGGGCTCGGTGGCGAGTAGGTCACGCAGCAGGTCGGCCTGCTCATGTAGCACGCCGGTTAGGATTGAGCGGGCCACCGCCAGCAATGTCACGATCTCCGGTGACGCCACCGCGTAGAACACGGTCGTGCCCTGCTTGCGGGTTGTCACCAGCCCGGCGCGGCGCAGCACCCCGAGCTGCTGGGACAGATGCGACGCCTCCAACCCGATCTCGGGCACCAGCTCGCTCACCGACCACTCTCGTTCGCTGAGCAGCTCCAACGCCCGGATACGCGCCGGGTGGCCAAGGGTCCGGAAGAACTCCGCCTTCAGCTGGTACAGCGGCGTCGCCATACGACCTCTCCCTCCAACCTCCAACTACCAGCCGTCCGTCAGGCACGACGCCCGTCCGACAGCTCGTCACACGACTCAATAACCTTACAACTTCATCAGATTGGAGCGGCGTAGTTCAGCTCTCTAACAGCCGTCGATGGAAGACGACGTGGCCAAACCAATGCTGCCGACAGGACACAGCCAGCTAGGCGCGCCGGGGGCAGAGGCGTGGACGAAGCGTCGGTCGGCGGCATTGCTGTCAGGCTGTGGCGGCGGCCGAACCCGTTGGCTCATGGGGAGTGAGGGGTGGGACGTGGTGTCAGCGCAGCCTGTCGGCGAGGGCCGCGAGTTCGACCCAGAGAGCGTCGGGCATGCGGGGGCCGAGGTCGGTGAAGTATCGACGGATCGTGTCGGTTTCGTGTTCCCAGGCGGCACAGTCAACGGACAGGAGCAGGTTGAGGTCGTCTCCGGTCACGTCCAGGCCGTCGACGTTGAGCGCTTCGGGTGGGGGGACCACGCCGAGCGGTGTCACACGGCCCTGCGCGGTCCCGTTGAGTCGGCCGATGATCCAGGCGAGGACCCGGCTGTTCTCGCCGTAGCCGGGCCACAGGTACGCGCCGGTGTCGGGGTGTTTGCGGAACCAGTTGACGTGGTAAATGCGCGGCAGCCGCGCCTCGGCACGGCTGCCGACGGCAAGCCAGTGAGTGAAGTAGTCGCCCATGTTGTAGCCGCAGAACGGGAGCATGGCGAACGGGTCGCGGCGCAGCTCACCGACAGCCCCGGCCGCCGCAGCGGTAGTCTCGGAGGAGACGGTGGCACCGAGGAAGACACCATGCTGCCAGGAAATGGACTCGACGACCAGCGGAACGGCGGTGGCCCGACGGCCACCGAACAGGAGCGCGGAGATCGGAACGCCCGCCGGGTCGGCCCATTCCGCAGCGATCGTCGGGCATTGGCTGGCGGGGGCGGTGAAACGGGCGTTGGGATGCGCGGCCGGCGTCGCGGACTGCGGTGTCCAGTCGCGGCCCTGCCAGTCGATGAGATGTGCCGGGGGGTTCTCGGTCAGCCCTTCCCACCACACGTCTCCGTCATCGGTGCGCGCGACATTCGTAAAGATCGTGTTGCTGTGGATCGTGTCGATGGCGTTGGGGTTGGTCGTCCGGCCGGTGCCCGGCGCGACGCCGAAGAAGCCGGCCTCGGGGTTGACGGCGTAGAGCCGCCCGTCGTCTCCGAAGCGCATCCAGGCGATGTCATCCCCGATGGTCTCGACCTTCCAACCGGGGATGGTCGGGACGAGCATGGCGAGGTTGGTTTTGCCGCAGGCGCTCGGAAAGCCGGCCGCGATGTAATGGATTTTCCCGTCGGGTCCGGTGAGCTTGAGGATCAGCATGTGCTCGGCGAGCCAGCCGTCGTCGCGGGCCATCACCGAGGCGATCCGTAGCGCGTAGCACTTCTTGCCGAGCAGGGCGTTGCCGCCGTAGCCGGAGCCGTAGCTCCAGATTTCTCGTGTCTCGGGGAAGTGGACGATGTACTTGGTGGCGTTGCAGGGCCAGGCGACGTCGGGTTGCCCGGGCTGGCGCGGTGCGCCGACGCTGTGCACGGCGGGGACGAAGAAGCCGTCCTGTCCGAGCTGGTCGAGGGCCGGTCTACCCATTCGGGTCATTACATGCATCGAGACCGCGACGTAGGCCGAGTCGGTGATCTCGACGCCGAGTGCGGAGATCGGTGAGCCCAGCGGTCCCATACAGAACGGGACGACGTACATGGTGCGGCCCCGCATGCAACCCGCGAACAGGCCCCGCAGGGTGATGCGCATCTCGTCCGGGTCGGTCCAGTTGTTCGTCGGACCGGCGTCGTCCCGGCTCCTCGAGCAGATGAAGGTGCGGTCCTCGACGCGGGCGACGTCGCTGGGGTCGCTCGCGGCGTAGTAGCTGCCGGGCCGCTTGTCCTCGGCGAGACGGAGGAACGTGCCCTTGTCGACCAGCTCCGCGCAGAGCTGGTCGTACTCGGCGTCGCTGCCGTCGCACCAGTGAACCCGGTCGGGCCGGGTGAGGTCGGCGATCGTGGCGACCCACTCCAACAGTGCCGGGTGTGTCGTCGGCGTCGACTGTAGGCCCGGGATCGTGACGGGCATCTCCCACTCCTTCGACAGACTGTCAGATGGTTGAACTGTACCTCGTCTATCTGACGAAGTTGTCAGGTTATCGACGACGAAGATCGTCAACATGTCGTCGCGTGCCGGCCGGCGGGCGCCCCAGGCAAGGCGTGTCGCGACGCCTCCGTATCAGCTGAAGGCGGAGTTCTTCCGGCCCCTTGGCCACCCGACGGCATCCGGGCGCTGGAGAGCGGCCGGCGAGGAGCTGGTGCCCGGGGTCGGGTTGGAGGTATCGGACCTGTTCCAGCAGCTGGGAGTAGCGATGGGCAGGATCTCGACGGGCCACCCCTGCTATCCCGGTGCCTGCGGCACGGCCCCGAAGACGCTCCACAGACCGGGCAGCCCCACGATCGCCGGCGCGGGCCCCTCCTCGCTCCCGCCGATCATGTAGTAATTGAAGACTTTGTCAATTGGCGACATTGTGCTTAGCTCATGTGCGGGGCGCTCCGGACGTGGCGGGATCTTCCCGCCCGGTGCCCTCTTGGCGGGACTCTCGTGATCACGTGCGAGGTGGGTCGGCCCCGGGTCCGCCGGGTCGAGTACGCCGTGGGCTATCGAGGTGTGACGCGGTGTCCGGCGAAGGGCGGTGGAGCTGGTGCAGGTACCGCTGTATCAGGCGAAGGCGGAGTTCTTCCGCATGTTGGGCCATCCGGTCCGGATCAGAGTGCTGGAGCTGCTGGCGGACGGACCGGCGCCGGTGCGAGAACTGCTGGCCGCGATCGAGGTGGAACCTTCGAACCTCTCCCAGCAGTTGGCGGTGCTGCGCCGGTCGGGGATCGTGACCGCGACCCGGGACGGCTCGACGGTGGTGTACGCACTGGCCGGCGGAGATGTGGCCGAGTTGATGCGTGCCGCGCGGCGGATCCTCACCGAGTTGCTGACCAGCCAGCAAGGTCTACTCGCCCAGCTGCACAAGGCCGAGACGAGCTCAGCATGAACAGTCCGACCTCCGGCCATGGGCGGCCGGCGGAGGCGAGATGCTGACGCCGGGATCGGCCAGGGCGAACCCGGCGTACAGCATCCGGATCCGGGTCCCGCGGTCGGCGCTGGTGACGGTGCAGGCGATCATCGCCGACGCGCCCGGTGCGGTCCTGTGCCACGCCGACGAACCCGACCCCACCGGTGCCCGCCGGATCATTCTCGACGCCGACGGGTCCAGCACTCTGACCTGGCTCACCCGCACCCTGCGCGGCCGGCTCGGCGCTGACCTCCTCGGCGCCGAGGACCTCGCGTTCCGTGCGGCAGCCACTGGCAAACTCGCCCAGCGGGTCGGCGTCGCCACCGGCACCGGCCACGACCTGGCGCTGTTGGACGCCGACGCGGACCGCCGCATCATCCGCCACCTGGCCGCACATCCGCGGCACACCGACCGATACACCGGCCGAGCACGGCGAGTAGCTCTGCTCACCGATGCAAGCGCGGTCCTCGATTTCGAGCAGCTCACGTCCGCGGCCGCCCTGCCCGCGTTGGAATCCCAGGCCGTCCACCTGCATCAAGCCACCGGACTCGACGTCTTCCCCTTGCCGATCGCCGCCACCGGCGCGGCTGAACTCGCCACCGCGATCGGGCTGCTCGCACCAGGCTTCGCCGCCACCGTCCTAGTCCACACTCACATCCGACACGTGAACGCCGTCCGCGCAGCCCTCACCTCCGCGCCCTACCTGCTGCTGGACACCGTCAACGACGGCCTCGCCATCGGCGTCGCCGCTGCAGCACTCACCCACCTGCGAGCCCGCGCCATCGATCCCCACCATGCCCGGGTCGTCCTGATCGATCCGCCTCGTGGCGGAGACCTCGCCGGCCTGCTGGTCGCGGCGCGCATCGGCGACCTGACCCTCTACGACCCAGTCGCCTACGGCATCGAACCCCTGCACAGGCTCGCCCCCGACATCGATCTGATCATCGATCTACTCGGGCTGGCAGCTCCCCCCGTCGGTATCCCGGTGCTCCACAGCCGCCCGGAGACACCACCGGCCCTCGCCGCAGCCACCACCGGCCCGCGGCCGCTACACGCCCTGCCCGGACTGCTGTCCGCAGCCGTCACCACCCAGCAGCCCATCACCCTGGCCGCTCGCGTCGCCGCCGTGCACACCCTGACCGCGCACACCCCGTCCGGACAGCTGATGCCTCCCCTCGACCACCCCCGCCTCACCCCCGCCATAGCCGCCGCCGCGACCCACGCCCTCACCGCACATGAGTAGACGCGGGCCACGGGCCAGGGACGAAGCCAAGCGGAGCGTCAAACAGCTGGACAGGTCGGGCGCGTGCGTCGATGTGCGAGGTCGGCATGTCCGCCGCTGCCGGGCGGGCGGGCCGAGTGGGGGACATGGGGTCATGTCGACCTTGTGTCAATGCCGGCCGGCCTATCCGAACCTCCCGCCAAGCACGCTGCCTCCTGCGAAGGACGCGCAGGTATCGCGGTATCAACGCCACCGCCAAGCCTCCCCGGCGACGTCCAAGTCAAGAGTGACAGAAGGTCGACAACCTCGCCACGCTGGCAGCTCGGCTTCCCCACCATCGACGCCACGACGGTCAAGTCGCGACCGGATCCAGCAGATCGCGTCGAGGACCCTGGCGAAACGGCGTCACCCCTCACACTCACACAGAATCCAGAACTACCTCGGGTAATGAAGCCGATACCGAAGAATGTGGCGGAGTCGTGCCGCCTCGTGTTCTCAGAAGGCATCACACACAACGAGCACCGCAGCGGGGGTGCGCAATGGCCGGAAGGGGTCGTTCCATGGGACGCGGTCGAGCGAAAGCCAAACACACGAAAGTCGCCCGCAAACTCAAATACACCTCCCTCAACCTGGATCTCGACCGACTCCAGTCAGACCTCGGCGACGCCCCCACCCGGGACCGCGACGACCGCGACGAACTCCCGCCCCCAGACCCGCAGGACCCCGACCCGGCGGACGGGAACTGGAGGCCGACCGGCTGAGCCCAACCGACGCTCCTCGGGATCCCTGAGAAGGTTCCGTGCCCGCTGGGCGACCCACGCCGCGGTTGGGTGTCTCGTGACTCCGAGGACATGGGCACGGCGGGTGGCGTGTTCGACGACGAAGAACACGTAGATCCGTCGGTTCCGGCGTCGGCCGGTGAACCTGCCGCCGCAACACCGCTACCCGAGTCGCAGGACGAGGAGCTCTACCTCCTTCGTGGTGTCCCCACGAACCCGGAGCAACTCAGTCCGAGAGCGTTGCGTGTCAGGGCGTAGAGCAGGGACCACACCATGATCATCCAGACTTTCTGACGCAGGTCCCGTCCGGCAGGCAAATGCGCAGGGCACCGCCCAGATCGGGGTTCTGGAGCCCCACGAGACCAGCAGGGGAATAGCTGCCCACGGTGAGTGTTCGCCGTGGCGCCGCGCCGTTCGGTGGGGATGTTCTGTTCTCTGCTATTGGGGTGGGCTGAACACGGTGGCGAGGGCGGCGAGTGCTTCGGGTACGGCGCGGTAGTAGGCCCAGACGCCGCGTTTGTCGCGGGTGATCAGGCCGGCGTCGACGAGGACTTTGAGGTGGTGGCTGATGGTGGGTTGGGTGAGGCCGAGGGGTTCGGTGAGTTCGCAGACGCAGGCTTCGCCGCCGTCCCGTGCGTAGATCATCGACAGAAGTCGTAGCCGGGCGGGGACGGCGATGGCCTTGAGGACGGCGACCAGCCTGTCGGCTTCCTCGGCGGACAGCGGTGCGCGGGCCAGCGGGGTGCAGCAGGCGGCGATCGTCTCCGCGAGGCTGGACGAGTGGTCGCCCGTGGTCTCGGTGACGGGGAGGGCCGCCGGTGGGGAGGTGGTCGCCATGCCTCCAGCATGCCTCAGCTATTGACAGCCGTCTATGTGCACGTCCATCCTCGGCTCGACAGGCATAGACCGATGTCGATGTGAGGGTGGTTGTGATGGCCAGGGTGCAGTTGGCGTTGAACGTGTCCGATGTGGACGCGGCGGTGGAGTTCTACTCGAAGCTGTTCGGGGTGGAGCCGGCGAAGCGCCGGCCGGGGTACGCGAACTTCGCCGTGGACGTGCCGCCGTTGAAGCTGGTGCTGATCGAGAACCCGGACGCTCGTGGCACTGGGGTGGCGGGGGCGCTGAACCATCTAGGGGTGGAGATCGAGACGTCGGAGGAGGTGTCCGCCGCCGCGACCCGGCTGCAGGACTCCGGGCTGGTGACGGCGGTGGAGGAGAACACCGCCTGCTGCTATGCGTTGCAGGACAAGGTGTGGGTCGATGACCCGGACGGCGCGCCGTGGGAGATCTACACGGTGCTCGCCGACATCGCCGAGAACAGCGGCACGCAGCTGCGCACCGTCGAGCCGGGCGACGGCCCCGGGTCGGCGTGTGATTGCGGGCCGGTGTGCGCTCCCACGGTGACGATCGAACCGGCACCCGCCGGCGTTACCCGCTGACACCGGACGTGACGGACAACGGGGAGAGTCAGCCGCCGCTGGTGCGGCGGCTGGCCGCCGAAACGGTGGGCAGCATGCTGCTCGCCGCGCTGGTCATCGGGTCGGGGATCGCCGCGCAGCAGCTCAGCCCCGATCAGATCGGTCTGCAACTGGTCGAGAACGCCGCGGCGACCGCCGCCGGCCTGTACGCGATCATCCTGATGGTCGGGCCGGTGTCCGGAGCGCACTTCAATCCCGTGGTCACGGCGGTCGATGCCGCGTTCGGGGGGTTGTCGTGGCGGGATGCCGCCGCCTACCTGCCCGCCCAGATCGCCGGCTGTATCGCGGGAGCGGTGCTGGCGAACCTGATGTTCGACCGGCCAGCGGTGTCGATCTCCACGCATCACCGGGCATCGGGGTCACACCTGCTGGCCGAGGTCGTCGCGACCGCCGGCCTCATCCTCCTGATCTTCGCGCTGGTGCGTTCCGAGCGGGGTGAACGGGCCCCGGCCGCGGTCGGCGCCTACATCGGTGCGGCGTACTGGTTCACCAGCTCCACCAGTTTCGCGAACCCGGCGATCAGCGTCGGGCGGATGTTCTCCGACACCTTCGCGGGGATCGCCCCCGCCTCCGTACCGGCGTTCATCGCCGTCCAGGCGGTCGGAGGGCTGGTCGGGTACGGGCTGGTGCGGCTGTTCTACCCCCCGACCCCGACCACCCCGGCGCAGGCCGCCCAGGTCCTGCTCCCGCACACCGACACCGCCGCCGCGGCGAACGGTGCCTCCCAGCCACGTCTTCCTGGAGGTGTCTCATGACCGATTTCGACAGCTCTACCGGCGTCGGCGGCTTACCGGGCCTGGACCCGGTGACCGCACGGGCGCTGTCCGCGAGTGCGGCCCGGCTCGCCTACGACTACGACACCACCTTCCCGGCGAGCGAGGTCGAGGAGGTGCTCCTCGACTCCTACCGCCAGCTCGCCCGCACTGCCCGGGTCACCCTGTTCCTCCCGACACTGGCGGAACGACTGACCCGGGAACGCCTCGAAGCCCTCGGCGCCACCCGCGGACTGATCGCCAAGCGGGTCCCCGAAGTGCTGTTCGTCTGCGTCCGCAACGCCGGCCGCTCACAGATGGCCGCCGCGCTGACCCGTCACTACGCCGGGTCCGCGTTGCACATCCGTACCGGCGGCTCCGACCCCGGCGAGCACATCCATCCCGAGGTCATCGCGGCGATGAAGGACATCGGTCTGAGCCTGGACGAGGAGTTCCCCAAGCCGCTGACCGACGACATCCTCGCCGCCGCCGACGTCGTCATCACCATGGGCTGTGGGGACCGCTGCCCCTATGTCCCCGGCAAACGCTACGAGGACTGGCCCATCGACGACCCTGACAGCGCACCGGCCGATCAGGTCGCCGCCGTTCGCGACGACATCGACCACCGGGTCCGCGGGCTGATCGCCAGCATGCTCCCCGACCTAACCCTGCCCGCCCCCCGCTGACCCTCACGCCGCGGCCCGACCCGGCCGCGCAGGCTCACCTGGTAGCGAAAGGACCTGTCCGTGTCCGAGAAGCCCTCGGTGCTGTTCGTCTGTGTGCACAATGCCGGCCGTTCCCAGATGGCCGCCGGCTGGCTCACCCACCTCGCCGCCGGGAAGATCGAGGTCCGTTCCGCCGGCTCCATGCCCGCCGAGCAGATCAACCCGACCGCCGTCGCCGCGATGAGCGAGGTCGGTATCGACATCACCGCCGAAACCCCGAAGATCCTCACCGTCGAGGCCGTCCAAGCCTCCGACGTGGTCATCACCATGGGCTGCGGCGACGCGTGCCCCATCTTCCCCGGCAAACGCTACGAGGACTGGAAACTCGACGACCCCGCCGGGCAGGGCATCGACGCGGTCCGCCCGATCCGCGACGACATCCGTGCCCGCATCGAGAAGCTGATCGGCGAACTCCTGCCCGCCGGTACCTGACGCCGAGTGCCCGGTCAGCCCGGCGACCGCGTCAGGACGACACGGTCGCCGGCTCGCGCTGACCGTGGCGCGCCTGCTCGGCCCGGAGTTGGTCGCCCCGGGGGGTGCCGGTGTGCTGGGCGACATAGGTACCGGCCGCGATCGCGGCGACGACCGGCCATTCGATCACTTCGGTGACGGCCAGCAGCCCCAGCCCCGCGTAGTAGGCGGTCTTCCCCGGTGATGGCAGTGTCATCGGGCCCAGGTGCATCGGTTCCCCCGACGGGTGGGGGATCTCGAACCGCGCATTGAGGAACGGCAGCCGCAGCATCGCCGAGTGGGTCTCGTGCCGCTCCTTCGCGTCCGCCCCCATCTGCTCGACCGGTGACTGTGCGGCCCGCTGGCCGTCCTGGTCCTGCGTCCGCCTGCCGCTCGCCGTCCGCCTGCCGCTCGTGCGGGCCCGCGACGGACTACTCATCCCGCTCATCATGGTTCCTCCTCACCTCGGACGACGGCAATAGCATCCCCCGGGTGGGAGCTCGGCAAAATCGACCGCTCCCCTCGATGTCCCGCTCGGCGTCATCCTGCTCCGCGACCGGCCGGTGCCGGGACGGGGCCGGCCGCACTTGTCCGGACCGCCGCCCGGGGAACGCGGGCGAGGCCGTGGAGGATCTGGGTCAAGTCGGCGCGAGCCGGGACGGGCCGTTCGGTACGCCGCTGTAGCAGGCGTTCGGTACGCCGCTGCAGCAGGAACGAGAGCAGCGTCGCGGCAGCGGACGCGGCGACGGCGATCGTCCATCCGGCCGCGCCGAGTGGGGTGCAGCCGAAGAAGTGGCTCAACCCGGGCACCTGCACGACGGCGGCCAGGACGACCGCCGAGACCAGGCTGCTGAGGATCACCATGCGACTGCGCCCGCCAACGAGCAGGGTCTGGCCGAGCTGGGAGCCGACGAGCGCCGCGAGCCCGACCGTGTCGGCGCGCCGGCGCCGCCCGGTGAGGCGGGCGGCGATCCAGGCACCCGCGGCGGCCAGGGTCGTCGCGGTCGCTCTCACCGCGATCTCTGCGTTGAGGGGACTGCCCAGGGACCGTTCGGGCCCCTCGCCCAGGAGCCGGCCGCTCGCCTCCGGATCCGGTGGGCGCAGCGCCACCGCCAGTCCGGGGGCGAGGTCGGTGAGCAGATTGACGAGCAGCAACTGCCGGGCGGACAGCGGTGAGCGTCCCGTGGCCAGCGAGCCGAGAAGGGTGAAGGCGATCTCGCCGAGGTTGCCGCCGACGAAGATGCCCAGCGCCTTGCGGACCGAGGCCCACATCGACCGGCCCTCGACGAGCACGGCGAGGATGGCGTCCAGCCGGTTCTCCGTGATGATCACGTCGGCCGCGGCCCGTGCCGCCGGGGTCCCCCGTTTACCCAGCGCGATGCCCACGTCCGCGAGCCGGATGGCGGGCGCGTCGTTGTCACCGTCACCTGTCATCGCGACGGTCCTGCCCAGCCGCTGGAAGGCCTCGATCACCCGGACCTTGTGCGCCGGTGTGCCGCGGGCGACGACGGCCACCCGCGGCAGCATGGCGTCGAGTTCCGCGTCGGCCATGGCATCGAGTTCCGCGCCGGTCACCACCTGCGCATCGCCGTCAAGCACCCCGAGCTCCGCGGCGATCGTCCGCGCGGTGCTCGGATGGTCGCCGGTGATCATTATGATCTGCACGCCCGCGGCGCGCAGCTGGTCGAGGGACGGGGTCGCGGTGTCCCGGACCGGGTCGGACAGCGCCAGGAACCCGAGGAACGCAAGGCCCGCGACGTCGTCGTCGGCCAGCTGCCGGCGCGCCGCGGGGCCCGCGGCCGCCACGCGGCGCTCGGCGACGGCAAGCACCCGGTAGCCCGCGGCGGCGAGGCGGTGGTGTTCCCGAGCCAGACGTGCCTGGCCACGGACGTCGAGCGGCTGGGTGCGGCGGCCGGTCCGGCGGTGGGTGCAGCGGGGCAGCACCACCTCGGGCGCTCCCTTGACGCTGAGCAACGTGGCGGCGCCAAGCTGGCCCAGGCAGGCGTGGTAGCTGCGGCTCGGGTCGAACGGCAGGGCGGTCAACGGCGACCATTCCCGCCCGTCGGGTGCCCGGCTCACACCCGCGGCGGCGGCGCCCTTCACGACCGCCCGGTCGGTCGGGTGCGGCAGCTTGCGATGCTGGTCGTCCGGGGTGGCGCGCAGGCCGACGGCCACCACCTGACGCCCGGTCCCGTCGAGGTCCGCCAGCGGACGGGAACGGGAGCCGTCCGACACCGCGGTCAGCCGGATCTTCCCCTTGGTGAGGGTCCCGGTCTTGTCGAAGCACAGCACGTCCACCCGGCCGAGCGTCTCGATGGTGCGCGGGTTGCGTACGAGCGCGCCCCGCCCGGCCAACCGTCGGGCGGAGGAGAGCTGGGCGGCCGTGGCGAGGAAGGGCAGCCCCTCGGGGACCGCCGCGACGGCCAGCGCCACTCCGGCACTCAGCGTGTTCCGGATCGGGAGGCCACGTACCAGCCCGGACAGCAGCAACGTCCCGGCCGCGCCGAGTGCGACCGGGACGGTGAGGTCCGTGATCGCCGCGAGCCGGGCCTGCACACCCACCGGTCTCGCCGGCTCGGCGGCCGCGGCCAGGCCCCGCCCCGCCTCGGTGGCGGTGCCGGTAGCCACCACCAGGGCGGTGGCGCGCCCGGCGGCCACGGTCGTGCCCTGGAAGACCATGCAGGTCCGCTCCGCCAGGTCCCGGGCGGCGACCGGCTTCGGCGACTTCGTCACCGGGAGCGATTCGCCGGTCAGCGACGACTCGTCCACCTCGAGTGCCTCGGTGGACAGCAGGCGGCAGTCGGCGGGGACGACGTCGCCCGGCCCCAGCGTGAGCACATCCCCGGCCACCAGATCGTCCGCGGTCAGCTCCACGTCCGCACCGTCCCGCCGCACCAGAGCTGGGATGGCCGAGACGGCGAAGAGACGAGCCAGCGCCCGGTCGGCGCGCAGCCGCTGCACCGCCCCGATGAGCGCGGAGCCGACCGCGACGCTGACGACGAGCCCGGAGTCGAGGACCGATCCGGTGGAGGCGGACAGCGCGGCGCCGCCGAGCAGGACCGGGGTGAGCGGGTTTGCCAGTTCCGCGGTGAACGCCCGGGCCAGACCGGGGGCGTTCACGGACACGGACGTCTCGCCGACCTGCCGCTGGGCGACCTGGCCGGTGGAGAGTCCTCGCCGGGTGCTGCCGAGCCGGTCCAGGCATGCCCCGGGCGGCAGCACATGCCATGGGATATGCGGGATCGTCGGAGGCGCCGGCCGGCGGCCCAGCTCACGCGCCGCCCAGGCGCCTTCCCCCAGAGCGGCCGCGGCCGCAACCGTCACCATGAGCTGAGCGCGGGCCGCCAGCGCCTCGCCGGCCCCGGTCAGCGCGACCAGGGCGGCGGTCCCCGTGCCCAGCTCCGCCAGGCGCACCGCGTGCCGGCTGACCCGGGACGCCACACCGGCAGCCTCGACCACGAGCCCCGCGGCGAGGAGGTCGTTGCCGACCAGAACATGAGCCCCCCACGCCGGCGATCCGTCCGGCCCGGCTACGCCCACCCCGCAGTCCGCGCAGCCGACCGCTGCCCGCTGCCGGGACACGACGAGTACACCGCCGCGCTCCGCCTGCAAACCACGGACGGTCGCCACCAGCCGGGTGCCCCCCGGGGCATGCCGGAACCCGGCCCACCCGTCCCAGGGCGTCCGCCCGCTCGGCCCACCCTCCGGGCCGCCGGCCACGAACACGGCGCAGCCGGAACGGCGGCAGGCGGCCAGGAACTGCTCGCTGGCCTCCACACGCTCGGGCACCAGCCCGACGAGCGCCATCAACCTCGTGCCCTGCGCGAGGCCGAGCACGGTCACCGCCCCCGCCGCGGCCAGCCGGCGCCGCTCCCGCACCCCGGTGCGGCCCCGGATGGCCAACCGTTCCACCGGGCCGAGCGTCCAGCCGTCCCGGCTCACGCGGGCAGTGGTGTCGGCGGGACGAAACAGCGCGTGGGAGCGGACGGCCACCTCGCTCGGGTCGGCGCCAGGCAACGACACGATGTCACCGATGGTGTGCTGGCCGCTGACCAGGACGTCGTGATCGACGACGACGGTGTCGACGCGGTCGAGCAACCGCAGTGCGGCCGGGGACATCACCTGCGCGCCGCGTCGGGCGAGCACGCGGGTCAGCTGGAGGGCGAATCCCTCGCGGCCGAGCCGGGTCGAGCGGGGCAGCGCAGTGAGGGCGAGAGCGGCCGCCCGGCGCGGGGTGCGGGTGAGGCCGGCCGCGGCCGCACCGGCCGCCAGCCCGCCGAGCACGGCGACATCCGCATAGTGCTCGATCGGGCCGGCCGGCAGCGGTCGCGGCCGTTCGACGACCACCGGTCGCGCCCCGGCCCATTCGGGGCGGCCCAGCAGTTCGTCCGCCACGGCCGCGAACGCATCCCGGCGGGCGCGTGCCGCGTCGAGGGCCAGGAGTCGGTAGGCGACGTCGGTACCGAGGCTGACATATCCCCGCGTCAGGCCGAGGGCGGCCGCGTTGGCCACCGCGAGGGCGAGGTCGGCATTGTCCTGGCCAAGGACCCGTTCCAGCTGACAGCGCAGCCGGGGCTGGGTGTCGACGAGCGTGACCAGCGAGGCGAGCTCGGCGGGGAGCGACGCCCACCGGCTGAGCCGACCCACCGACGCCAGTGCCAGCGCCGCCGCGTCGGCGGCCAGGGCCATCCCCGACCGGCGGACCGGTCCGGTGAAGCCGCCGGGCAGCAGGTCAACGCTCGGCTCGGCCGTCACCCCCTCCACCTGCCTCACGGCGGTGGCCAGCTCGTCCGCGGTGGGCGCGGAATCGACCAGGCCGATCAGGACGCGCTTCAGCGGCGCGTTCACCCGAGCCCAGGCGACCCCCGGGTGACGCCCGAGCGCCTCTTCCAGCGCCCGGCAGCGGGTCTCGCCCTCCGGCCCGGAGGCTCCGCCTACCTCGAAGCTCGTCATTCGGCCGGCGACGCGGTCGCGCCGGCCGGGTTCCGTGCGCGGTTCGAACCGGTCGAACAGGGGTGGGGTGAGGGTGTGGAGGACGGCGGCCGGCAGATGCCATACCGATCGACTGCCCGGAAGGCGCATCCGCGGACCCCCTCGTCAGGCCGATGCCACGTCAGCCCTCCGTTCCGCGAGGGCATCCCCTTGAGATTCCGCTACCCGAATCCGGGTGGATGCTAACCACGCGTCACCGCCAAGGGGTGCAGCCCGACGCCTCACAGCCCGACGCCTCCCGGCGAGCCGCACGCTGTCTGCCGTGGTCTTGCGGGGAAGGTGGCCGGCTGCCCGTCAGGGTGATTCCAGATGGTTGCGCCGGAACGTGGGGGTTTGTGCACGGTGACCGATGCCGATGCCGAGGCCGATGCCGAGGCCGGAGCGTCCGGTGCGAGGCCGTGGTTCACGCCTGTGACAGAACAGCTCACCCCGGCCGATCTGAAGATCGATGTTCCGCACTCGGCTCGGGTGTACGACTGTTTCCTGGGCGGCAAGGACAACTTCCCGGCTGACCGGGAGGCCGCCGAGCAGACGCTGGCCATCTTCCCGGACATGCGGACCGGGGCGCGTGAGAACCGGGCGTTCCTGCACCGCGCGACCCGGAGACTCGTCAGGGAGCTGGGGCTGCGGCAGTTCCTCGACATCGGCACCGGCATCCCGACCTCCCCGAACCTGCACGAGGTCGCGCAGGAGGCCGCCGCGGACGCCCGGATCGTCTACGCCGACAACGATCCGATCGTCCTCGCGCACGCCCGCACCCTGCTGACCGGTACCCGGCAGGGCCGCACCGCCTACCTCGACGCCGACCTGCGCGAGCCGGAGAAGATCCTCGCCTCGCCCGAGCTGGCCGAGACTCTCGACCTCGACCGGCCGCTCGTGCTCTCCCTGAGTCGGACGACCCGTACGGCCTGGTCCGCCGCTACACGGAGATCCTCCCGCCGGGCAGCTACGTGGCGCTCACCCACGCCACCGGGGACTTCGCGCCGGAGGAGGCGGAGCGGGTCTCGGCCGTCTACCAGGCACGCGGGATCGCGCTGACCCCACGCTCCCGGGTCGAGGTCGAGGGCTCCCTCACCGGCCTCGACCTCGGCGAGCCGGGTGTCGTGCCGGTCCACCGCTGGCACGCCGAGAAGGACGTCCCTGAGGAACTGGCCGACAGCCGCGTCAACGTCTACGGCGCCATCGCCCGCGTCCCCTAAGGGCTGTCTGGCCAGCGACGAGACCCATTTCGGCCAGGTCTGGTAGATGACGCTGCGGCTGGTTCAGCGCGCCGGGGGAGCCAGCCGGTACACGGCGTCGGCCTGGTCGTCGGTGATGTAGACGGCCCTGTCCGGTCCCGCGACCGCGGCCACCGGACGGCCCCACCGAGAGCCGTCCGCAGTCTGGAACCCGCCGACCAGGGTCTGCTGCCCGCCCAGGTCGCCGTTGCGCCAGGGGAAGAACGACACTTCCGGGGCGCGTGGGGGTGACGCGTTCCACGAGCCGTGTATGCCCACCAGCGCGCCGGAGGCGTAGTCGCCTGGCAGGTCGCCGTCGACGAACGACAGGCCCAGCGGCGCGGAATGCCCGGGGAGTGCCTGCTCCACGGGGGGGAGTGTCGCGCAGTCGAGCATCCGCCCGTCCGGGTTCGTCTGGACGTCGCGGGTGAACGGGACGTCGGAGAAGTCCTGGCGGGAGCCGCGGACACCGGGGTCCACGTCGGCGTCGGGGTTGCAGTACGGCCAGCCCAGGTTCCGCCCGGGGGTGAGTTTCGCGAAGGGCTCGACGGGATGGTCACGCACATACTCGTCGATCACCTGCCCTCGCGCCGACCCCGGATCGTCGCCGTAGGGGCGGTCGTACGGGAACTGGATGTTGTCCCGGTTGTTGACCGCGGTCCATACCGCGCCGTCGGGGGCGACGGCGAGGGCGGTGCCGTTGCGGACGCCCACGGCGAACGGCTCCGGTGGCCCGCCGCCGGGTGGCACGCGCAGGATCGAGGCCCGCGGCGGCGTCGCGGTGAGATCGTCAGCGCTGATGTTGCCGGTGGATCCGACGGACACGTAGACCGATCCGTCCTGACTCACGGCGACACTTTTCAACGCATGGGCGTATCTGCCTCGCAGGTCCGGGCTCCTGGCATCGGGTAGATCCGTGACAACCGGACGCGGGTTCGTCGCCTGTCCCGCCGCGTAGGCGAAGGCGTTCACCCGGTCGCTCTGCGCTACGTACAGGGCCGAGCCGGAGAAGGCGAGCCCATGCGGCTGGTTCAGCCCGGTCAGCAGCGCGGACACGGTTGCGGTGCCTCGCCCGTCGGGCTCCAGCCGGACGACGGTGCCGTTCTCCGGCACCGAGACGAGCAGGGTGCCGTCCGGGGCCCATGCGGCCTGCCGGGCCGAGGGGACCCGTGCGAACACAGACAGTGTCCAGCCGGGGGGCACGAGCGCCTGCCGCTGCGTGTTCAGCGGGGCGGCGTCCATTCCCTCCGGGACGGCGAGGGTCACCGGTACCAGCCCCGACACGGCGGCGGAGGGCGCCGGGTCACCCTGACTCGGAGTGGTTGCGGCGGGAGCGGGGGAGTCCGACCCGCAGGCGGCCAGAAGGAAGGCGAGAGCCATCGCGAGCAACGGAAGGCGCCGGATCGTCATAGGACCCCTTCAGACCAGGGAGAGCACACCGCGAATTCGGAAAATGACCTTTATTGATGTCGGGGTCGCTCGGCGCTGGTGAAGTCGGCGTAGAGCCGGTTCTGCCCGTCGAGGGCGAGGCCTAACAGCCCGGACTCGCCGGCGTGCCGCGCGCACTCCCCGGTTTCCACGACGAGAGGGGCCCCGTAGTAGAGAACTTCGGGAATGATGCCGTCGTCGCGCTCGATGATGAGGGGCGTGCCGCCGAGGAACACAACAGTCCAGGGCGTGTCCAGGGCGGTTAGGAGCGTGGTGGACGCGACGGGAGCCGCAAGGCTATCCGGCCTGGCGGATGTCGTTACGGGAGGCGATTGCGATAGCGGAATCGGCGATGCGGCCGGGTCGGGAGCGGACGGGCTGCATGTGGCCAGGGCAAAGCCGACTGTGGCGGTGAGGGGGACGACGGCCGGGGGCAGGCGGACTCTCATCGCATCGGTCTCCTTCCGCGGCGTCGGCGCGCCGACGCTGACGCTGGGACCTGGCTAGGGGCCGACGTGGTTGCGTGCACGCCATTCCACGCTAGGCGGCTCGATACAGCCCTGGGAGGCCCCGTCAGAGCCTGGCAGGCCGGGCCAAAGGCTGTTTCGTAACCTCGTGCGGGGACCCGGGGCTGCCTGGCGGATCATGTTGGGGTGCAGGTCGTCTCCGCTGCTGACCCTCAGTGGATCTTTCCATTCGCCGGGTTGAAACCGACCCGGTTCCGCCGGCTGGTCCGCCTGGTCGCCCAGCGCGGTGGGGACCGGATCGCTTATGGCCGCCCGGGGAGGGAGTCACCATCAAGGGGGGTAATGGCAGAGACCCCCAACCACCAGAGGTGGTACTTAGCCTGGAGGGATGGACAACCGCAGTGAGGTCCGCGCGTTCCTCACCTCACGTCGGGCCAGGATCAGCCCCGGTCAGGCCGGACTTCCCGCCTACGGGAACCGCCGGGTGGCCGGGCTGCGCCGTGGTGAGGTCGCCGTGCTCGCCGGCGTCAGCGTCGAGTACTACACCCGCCTGGAACGCGGCAACCTTTCCGGGGTCTCCGACAGCGTCCTGGACGCCGTCGCCCGCGCGCTGCGGCTCGACGAGGTCGAACGCGCGCACCTGTACAACCTGGCCCGCGCCGCCAGCCCGGCTGCGGCGCGCACCCGCCGGTGCGAGAGCGTACCGAAGATCCGGCCCGCCATCCGCCGCGTCCTGGACTCGATGACCGGCGTGCCCGCGCTCCTGTGCAACCACCGCTTCGACATCCTCGCCGCCAACCCGCTGGGCCGGGCCCTCTACTCGCCCGTGTTCACCACCGCGACGCAGCCGGTGAATTCTATGCGGTTCGCGTTCCTCGATCCGTACACACGGGCGTTCTACCCGGAATGGCAGAAGGTGGCCCGTGAGTCCGTCGGTGCGTTGCGTACCGCAGCAGCCAGGGACCCTCATGACAGGCAGCTGATGAACCTCATCGGCGAGCTTTCCATGCGCAGCGAGCCCTTCCGCACCTGGTGGGCTGCGCAGGACGTCTTCGTGCACCGTCACGGCACGAAACGCTTCCGCCATCCCGCCATCGGCGAGCTCGAACTCGCCCACGAGGCTCTCGGACTTCCCGGCGAGGACACCTTGGCTATCGTGATCTACACCGCCGAGGCGGAAACACCCTCGGGTGACGGCCTCGAACTGCTGGCCACCTGGGCCGCAACGGCGAAGGACGGTGCGAGCCGCGCCAGGTCCCATGGACAGGCAGACTGACACGTTACCCACGACGGTGCCCTTCGAGCCGGACAGACGACCGGCGCCTGATCCCGCTGCGAGGAGGATCAGGTGCCGGAGTGTCCGACTACCTGTGGATCGGTCGTGGCGGTCGGTGATGGGTCAGTTGGTGATGGTCGTGGGGGTGGACGGGTCGGGTTGGTAGATGACGAGTCCGCCGGTTTGTGCGCGTTTGGCGGTGTACATGGCCAGGTCGGCCTGGTGGATCAGGATGTCGGGGGTGGCGGGTCGGGTGCTGGTGCTGGTGCTGTCGAGGGTGACCAGGCCGAGGCTGGCGCGGGGGGTGTAGGGCCGCCCCGCCAGCAGGCAGGGGGCCTGGATGGCGGTGGCGAGCCGTTCGCCGATGCGGCGGGGGTCGTCGGGGCCGCCGCCGTCGAGGATGACGCCGAACTCGTCACCGCCGAGGCGGGCGACGGTGTCGATCGCGCGGGTTTCCGCGCGTAGCCGGTCGGCGCTGATCTGGAGGAGTTCGTCGCCGGCGGCGTGGCCGAAGGTGTCGTTCACCTTTTTGAAGCCGTCAAGGTCGAGGAACAGGACGGACACCGTGTCCTCGCCGGAGGTGACGGCGGGGGTGTGGGTGGTGTCGCTGTCGGTGCCTTGGATGAGGGCTCGTTGCAGCCGGCGGGTGAACAGTGTCCGGTTCGCCAGGCCGGTCAGCGGGTCGTGGAACGCCTGGTGGTGCAGTTGCCGTTCGCGTTCCCGGATCTCGGCGAGTAGCCGGGTGTTCTCGGCGAGGGTGACCATCTGCCGGAGCAGGGCGAGCACCAGCAGTGTGATCATGCCGTAGGTCTCGAACCGGTCGAGGCGGGCACCGGTGGTCAGCTTGCCCAGGATCAGCAGGCCCGCGGCGGTGAGCGCGGCGTAGGGCAACGCGGCGTGGGCCCACATCGCCCGCGGGCTGGGCGGAGCGGGGCCCTCGGGGGGCGTGGGGGTCGGGACCGGGACGAACGCGGCGAGGAAGACCAGCAGGAAGGCGAGAGCGAACCCGATCAGGCCCCAGGGTGGCAGGTGGAACCCGTACTCCGCGGCGACGTAGGCCATGACGTTGGTGGTGAGTCCGTAGGCCAGCAGGCCGGTGCCCAGCAGCGCCAGCGTCGCCGGGGCACGGGGTCGGCGGAAGCAGGCGATCAGCACGACCGCGGTGGCGAGGATCAGACCGGCACCCTGATGGGTCAAAGCGAACCGGAACGGCCTGAGACCGGGGCCGGTCTGGACGAGCGGGGCGAGCACCGTCCCCCATTGCAGCAGGACGAGCGAGCCGGCGATCAGCAGGCAGTCCAGCAGGGTGATCGCATGCCAGCGGTGGGCGCCGTACCACCGCCTGCCAGCACTCCCGGCCCGGCTGTCCACCGGGTCGGTGGGCAGGGACAGCAGCCCGGCCAGGGCCACCCCGTAGAAACTGAGGAAGACGGCATACGCCGGGGACATGCCTTGCCTGTGGGGCAGGTCTCCGGCCAGCAACGTCGGTGCGATCGAGAGGCTGGCGAGCATCGCCCCGGCGGCGGTGAGACCGACGAGCACCCGCCAGCGGCGCTCCGCCCCGCGTACCCGCCGGGCGGTCCAGAAGCAGGCGGCCGCGGCGGCGAACTGGGCGGCGGTGGAGACGAGGTCCGTGGCGACGCGGGCGGAGCGCAGGTCCAGCAGCACCGCGAAAGCAACATCCAGCCCCAGCAGCGCCAGGGAGGCGATGATGGCGCACCACAACACTCGTGGCGTACGACCCGAACCGGTCAGACGCCACGGACTATGTGCAGAAACGACGACATTGCGGAGTTTGAGCATCACCCACACCCCCGCAAGGAAGCTTATCGCAATCATTTAGATTCGTACAGTGACGATTCGGCTAGGGTGGGTTGAACAAGGAGGGCTCCGTCACGGCGAATGTCGTGACGAAGCGGCTGTAGCGGGGTGCAGTCGCCGCGGGCTGCGGCGATGCCAGCGTCGCTGGCAGGCTGACGTCCTGCCTACGCTGTCGGCGGTCGGCTGGTGGAGGTATGCACGCTGTGATCGCAGGTGACATGGCCCAGCCCTTCAACCATTTCAGGATCCCAGACTGATGCGCGCGACCTTCGCCACCGAGCACACCCCCGGCCGGGTCAACGAGGACGCGGTCGCCGTCGGCGACGGCTGGGCGTTCATCCTCGACGGCGCGACCGCCCGTGCCGGTGTGGTCTCCGGGTGCGTGCACGACGTCCGCTGGCTCGCCAGCACCCTCGCCGGGGAGCTCGCCCAACGGCTACTCGGCTCGCAGCAGACTCTCCCAGCTCTCCCAGACCTGCTTGCCGAGTCCATCCAGGCAACCTGCCGCCGGCACGGCCCCGACTGCGACCTGTCGAACCCCAACAGTCCCAGCTCTACCGCCGTCATCGCACGGTGGACATCCGAGGAGTTCGAATACCTCGTCCTTGCCGACTCGCCGCTGATCCTCGACCTCGGTGGAACCATCCGCCCGATCATCGACGACCGGATAGCGCACCTGCCGGACTACTCGGCAGACGGGGTGGCCCGTTCCCGGAACCAGCCGGGCGGGTTCTGGGTGGCTTCCACCAACCCTGACGCCGCATATCAGGCCGTCACCGGTTCGGTGCCGGCTGACGAGGTCCACCGCGCGGCCCTGCTGTCGGACGGCGCGTCCCGGCTCGTCGAACAGTTCGGCGTGCTGGACTGGCTGGGCCTGGTGGATCTTCTGGACAAGCCGGGGCCTGCCGAGTTGATTCGCCGGACCCGCGCGGCGGAGCGCGCCGAGGCACCCGAGATGGCTGCACGCCGCCAGGAGAAGCGCCACGATGACGCGACCGCCATCCTGCTCCGCAGGTAGAGGCGTGTTGATCCGGGCACGAGATCGCGACCCGGCCCGTTGGTCGATGTTCGTCCGCGGCTCCAGACCCGTCGCCGGCGGGGAGCCGGGGCCGGGGCGCCCTGGCAGGTGCGCCGGCCGGGGTCAGGTTCGGTGGCGCGAACCCCGGCTCGCGCCCACCTGTCGGGTCGGCGTCGATCGCGGTGGGAGGCTGATCGGCCGCGCTACAACTCAGGACATGTCACGTGTGATAGCTGGTCTGCACGCGGTCCCGGTGCTTCTCATAGGTGGGGCCCTTTCGGTCTCCTTCATGCTCCCGGCGGACAAGCGATTCCTGCTTGCGCCGATGATCGCTGGCGTGACGGCGGTCACGATGATTTCGATCCTCCTGCTCCTGCCGCGCCTGACCCGGTGGAGGCTCGACGAGTTGCACGGCCGCGGGGGCGCCCCGCCGCCGCTACCCGGACGTTTCGGCTTCGGCGGCCGGGGTCGCGATTTCACCCCTCGGTTCGGCACCGTTCTCGGGGCCGAACCGAGGGGAAGCAGTGGCGGTTCCGACGACGGCGACGGCGGTTGGAGCCACGGCCACTACGGCCACCGCCACGGCGACCAGTACGGCCACAACCATCATGTTCACGGCGGTCATCACGATCATTGTCACTCGGGTTCGGACTCCTGGGGCGGCTCCGACAGCCACAGCAGCTCCGGTAGTTCGTCGAGCAGTAGCTACGACAGTTCCTCGTCCAGCAGCAGCTCGGACAGTTCGTCCAGCACCTCGAGCTGCTGACAGAAGGTTGTCGACGAACATGGCCTCAAAGATCTATCAAAGCCACGCGAGGCGCCCTCTTAGCGCTTGATCCACAGTTCCTCGGCCTGTACTGAGGGTAGTCGGCGGGGTGTTACCTGTTCACGGACGCGGCGAGTTGTACGGGCGTGATCTGCTCAGCGAGCCCACCAAGCCCATGACAAATTTGACGGCATGACGAAAAGGCGGCACCAACACTGTTGGAACGGCGAGCGCCACGCAGCTCGCAGCATCCCCTGGGTCGGCGCAGCCGCCCTGTTCAAGCTTGGCCTCTCAGGGGTCGGGTATCTGCGGTGCGGTTATTGATTGCTGGGGAGTTGGCTGGCGACGCCGTCGAGGAAGAGGGTCATGCCGTGGGTGAAGACGTCGTCGGCGGAGGCGGCGGTGTAGAGATTCCCGGCCGTACGTAGCGCCGGGAAGTCGTCGGCGGGTAGTCCGTCGAGAAGTTGACGCAGGTCGGCTGCTCCGGCCACTCCGTTCGAGCCGCGACCGGCGGGGCTGCGTCGGATGTTGGTGGAACCGCCAACGAACTCGATCATCGTTATGGTCGTGTAGACCGCCTGTCTGTCGGTCAGTCCGGCCTCGCGGTACAGGGCGAGGGCGAATTCGACGAGGCGCAGCATGTTCGGCCCGGATCCGGATCCCGATTTGCTCCGCCCAGCCGACGGGGGCAGCGGCTGGCTGAGGGTGACCCTGCGCATCTCGAACATCAGTGCCTCGATGTCGGCGCGCCAGCCGCGGCCGGTGCGATCGAGTCGGATGTCGCCCATCACGTGGTCGGCGATGAGGGCGATCAGCTCGTCGCGGCTGGCGATGTGCCGGTAAAGCGAGGCGTTGCTGGTGCCGAGCCGTTCGGCGACCGAGCGCACGGTCAGCGCTTCCAGCCCTTCCTCGCGGAGGATCTCCAGGGCCGTCTCGACGATGCGTTCGGTGGACAGTCCGCCGGCTCGCGGCCTGCGGCGACGGTCGACCAGGGCGCGCTCCGTCCACCAGCGGGCGGATCCGGGCTCAGCGGGTACCGCCGTCTCCTCGGCCGGTGCGGCTCCGTCGTCGTGAGCAGGCGACCGGAGACCATCGGTCACCACGGGTGGTGAAGATGTCACAGGGCCCTCCAGTTCCGTCTTGACGGTATGCGAGCATCGCCCGCATACTCATCCACTGGCAAGCGACCGCCAGTCGCATAAGGAGTGGGTGTGCGGCCACGATTACAGCGCGGACCTACTTGTGTCTACCGACATGGGTCCCAACCGCCGGCCACGAGAGCGGCGGGGTACCGCGACCGACGTCGTCGCCGCACCCTGGCCGGTCGCATGACCAGGCCCACCCCCGCCACCACCCACCCGGCTGACCGGCAAACGTCACGCCTTCTCCCGACGCGCGCCATCTGGCCCGCGCTGTCGGCGTTCTCCGGACATCACCGGAAAGGCTTCTCCGCCCGGCCCGGCGAACAGGCAGGCGACCTTCAGCTTGATCTCAAGCAGCCCGCCGGGAAGATTCCGCGCCCAACCAGCTCGGTGGATTTCACCGGCGCCCCGGCCGGCAGGGCTCCTCACCGCCGCCCGCGGCGCGCCCACCAGCGCGCAGGGAATCCACCCAGGCGAAAAGGTGATCCGCCGATCCCCGCGTACACGATGTGGCCGGTGACCGCCACCGGCGATGAGGCAGGAGAGTGTTCATGACCGCGGTGATGCAGGGTGTACGGATCCTCGAGGTCGCTGAGCACACGTTCGTACCCGCTGCGTCCGCGTTGCTGTCCGACTGGGGTGCCGACGTCATCAAGATCGAGCACGTCGAGCGTGGGGACGCGATGCGCGCGCTGG